>JBAXRL010000186.1:0-5798 GCA_037131205.1 Actinomycetes bacterium
CGTGCGACGAGATGCCGGCGCTCCTCGAGGAGGTGGAGGAGGCACTCGCGGAAGGAATCGAGCTCGTGCCTTCGTGCGGGCCCGCACGGCTCCTCCGCCGCGACGATCAGGTCGTCGGCATGGAGTTGGTGCGCTGCACGTCGGTGCGCGACGACCAGTGCTGCTTCGCGCCGAGCTTTGACGAGAGCGAGCGCACGACCGTCGCGGCCGACGAGGTGATCCTCGCCGTCGGCCAGCGGGTCGAGGCCGAGACGCTGGCCGCCGAGGGTCTGACGCTGGACGGCGGCCGCCTGGCGGTCGATCCCGAGACCCTCATGACGAGCCTCGATGGCGTCTTCGCCGGCGGTGACGTGACGACGGGGCCGGCCACGGTGATCGCCGCTCTCGGGGCCGGCCGCAGAGCGGCGGAGTCGATCGCGGCGTTCCTCGGCGACGCCGCCGCTGGGCCGTCACATCACGGTGAGACGGCCGGCGCGGCCGGCGATGGCCGGCCGCGCTTCCAGACCTTCGACCCCACCTGCGTGGAGCCGTCGCCGCGGTGTGCCGCGACGGCCACACCGCCGGACGCACGCACGCTCTGCGACGAAGACTCTTGCACCGTGCCCGGGCAGGAGGCTGCGTGCGAGGCGCGGCGCTGCTTCAACTGCGGCTGCATCGCCGTCACGCCGTCGGACCTGGCGCCGGTGCTTGTCGCGCTGGATGGAACCGTGGTGACCACGCGGCGCGAGCTCGCCGCGGCGGACATCTTCGCCGTCGGGCCGGCGTCATCGACCGTGCTCGCTCCTGACGAGGTGGTGACGGAAATGCGGCTGCCGGCGCCGGCCGCCGGCCTGCGGAGCTGGTACGAGAAGTTCCGGCTGCGCAAAGCGATCGACTTCCCGATCGTCTCCGTGGCCGTGGCGCTGCACGTGGACGACGGCCGCGTCGCCGGCGCGCGCGTCGTGCTCGGCGCCGCCGCCCCGGTACCGTGGCGCTTGACTGAGGTCGAGGCGGCGCTTGTCGGCCGCGAGGCGTCGCCCGCCGGGCTCGCAGCCGCGGCCCGGGAGGCCGCCGCGGAGTGGGCGCGGAAATGCACGCCTCTCCGGCCAAACGCGTACAAAGTGAAGATCGCCGCGGCGCTGATCGCCCGGGCCGTCGAGAGCGCCGCTCGGGACGCGTGACGACGGGGGGGTGCCGCGCGCCTGCCGTCTGTCACGGTCAATCGAGGATGGAATCGGCGAAGTACTCGTCGTGCCGCGCGGACACATCGCCGAGGCCCGAACGAAAGCGGCCGCAGGCGGCCTTGGCCCTCGCCTTGCGTTCTTCGAGTGAGGGCTGCGGCTGCGGGTGATCGAGGCGCTCGTCGACCGCCTCGCGCACGACGGCGGAGATCGACACGTGGCGCTGCCCGGCTTCGCGCCGCAGCGCCTCGACCTCTTCCTCGGTGAACTGGATCTGCATGCGGACGATGACGGCCTCCTTGGTCACCATGACGGTATCGATACCAGTATGATGGCATAGAGCGCGAGTGGCAAGATGACAATGGGATGGCGGGGCGGGGTTCCCGCAGTGGGCGACCGCGGGCGCCCCGCCCCCCCTTCCGCATCTACCCCAGGCGTTCAGCCCCCGGCCGCGTACCGCGCAAAGCCCTGCTCTTCGAAGTGGGGATCCAGCCCCAGGTACTCGCGGATGCCCAGGCGGCGCATGACGGTGAAGCTGACGCAGTCGACGAGGCTGAGGCGCCGTCGCGCCGCCGCCAGCAGGGCATTGAGGGCGGCTGTGCGATCCTCTGTGGAAACAGGACCGACCTCGATGAGCGGCAGGAGCTCGTCGACGAGCGTGCGCACGGCGTCGAGGCCCCACCGACGCTGGGCCACGGCGATGGCCTCGACGACGACGTAGTCGGTGGTCACCAGCCCTTCGGCTTCGAGAACGGCTTGCCGCCAAGCCTCGCGGCAGACGCTGTGCGCGGGATCGTCGTCGTCCAGAAACGCGATCAGCGCCGATGTGTCGACGAAGACGGTCAATCGAGTATGGAATCGGCGAAGTACTCGTCGTGCCGGGCTGAGACGTCACCGGTCCCCGAGTGGAAGCGCCCCATGGCCGCCAATGAGCGGCGGAGAAGCTCGTCGCGGGACGGGGTGAGATGACCGTGCGACAAACGATCGTCGACCGCCTCGCGCACGACGGCGGAGATCGACACGTGGCGCTGCCCGGCTTCGCGCCGCAGCGCCTCGACCTCTTCCTCGGTGAACTGGATCTGCATGCGGACGATGACGGCCTCCTTGGTCACCATGACGGTATCGATACCAGTATGATGGCATAGAGCGCGAGTGGCAAGATGACAATGGGATGGCGGGGGGCGGGCGGGCGAAGCCGGCCCCGCCGCCCGGCGCGAGCCGCGGCGCGGCGCCACCCCGCCGTCAGAAGCTCAGCACCCAGAGCGTCTGATAGGCGACGACGGCGGCGAAGATGCCGGTCAGCAGCGCCGCCGCAACGAGCGCCGTGACATAGTGGCGCAGGCGCCAGAGGAGCAGGGCGCCGACGGTCACCATGCCGATCTTGAAGACGAGCGTCGGCACCGTCCCCGAGCGGAAGAAGTAGTCCATCACGCCGTTGGACTCCTTGGCGAACCCCAGCCATAGGGAGTAGCGCGTGAGCAGCAGGTCGGCGATGTTGAGGATCCACAGCTCAACGAGGATCCAGAGCAGGACGAGTTGGCCGAACGGGCCGAGGCGCGGGGAGCGTCGCGCCGACCAGGAGGCCATCAGGGGAGCCTCGCCGTCTGCAGGTAGGTGTCGAACAGCAAGGCGCCGGCGACATGCCAGGCGACCGTCTTCCCGCTGACGAGGACGCTGCGCACGCTGCCGCCCGGGACGCCGGCGATCGGGAAGGTCTCGCCGCCGCCGAGGCGAAGGCCCGTGACCTGCGTGCCGCCTTCAGCCGACGGCTGCGCCCAGATCACGAGGTCGCCGTCCGCCGCCGGCGGCACGAGATCGGCCGCCTGGGCAATCACTCGCACGGCCACGGTGTCGAGGTCGTAGGCGAGGATCTGGTCGGCTTGCGCAGCGCTGGTCGCTCGCGCCCAGACGAGCGTGCGGCCGGCCAGCGCGATGCCGAGGAGGCTGCCTTCGCGCCCGTCGGCGTAGGGCGCGATGCTCCAGCGCCGGCCGTCAGTCAGGTCGACGACGGTGATGACGGGCGGCGCCGCCGGATCGGGGCGCCGGGACGCCCAGGCGACCAGGGCGCCGCTGATGATCGGCTCGCCGGCGCCGCCGCTCTCGCCCAAAGAGAAGCGGCGCCCCGTGACGAGGTCGGCGCCGTTGATCCGCGGGGCGTCGGCCCCGGCGCCGTCGGCCTCCCACACGGCAGTCGTCCCCGAGACCGCCGGTGATTGCGAGATGCCCTGGACACCGGAGAGACGCGTGCGGCGCCCCCGGGAGATCTCGTAGACCCAGACGACCGCGTCCTGATAGCCGGACGCGGGCGCCTCCAGCCACACCACGAAGCGCTCGGACATGGACGGCGCGGACGCGCTACCCGCCGTCGCCGCGGCGCCGAGCAGCTTGCTGTCGCCCGAGCGTAGGTCGGTGAGCAAGGTGAACGGTCCTGCCTCCCAGGCGAGATGGTCGCCGCCGAGCGTCGAGCCGCCGAGCTGCAGACCGTGCGAGGTGGAGATGCGCCAGCCGTTGTTCGTGGGCGCGACCTGCGGCCTCCAGGTGGCGCGCGACTGCTCGAAGACGAAGCCGGCGGCGCCGAGGACGGCGCCCGCCAGCAGGATGAGCGCGGAGACGACGAGGGCGCGCACCCAGGAGTGGGCGCGCACGGGCGCGGCGCCGGGCGTGAGCGGAGCCGCAGGAGCCGGCGCCGGGGACGCGGCGCGGGACGGGAGCGGCGGCGGCGGCGCTGGAGAAGGCGCCGGGGACGCGGCGCCGCCCGTCAGCGGTACCGGCACAGGTGCAGCAGGTCGGCGTACACGCCGTACGCGGTCTGCGGCACGAGCCCGGCGATCTCGCAGACGAAGACGTCGGCCATGAGATCGGTGTGCAGGACGGCGCCCAGCGACTCGCCGCCCACGGGCGCCAGCGGGTGGTCGATGTCGAGCTCGGTGGCGCGCACGTGGCCGCGGACGGGGCCGGCGGGCAACGAGCCGAGGGACCGGCGCGGATGTCGCAGGCCGGCCGGGCCGGCCTCGGGCGCGACGCCGTCAGGCGTCTCGCGCCATACAGTCGTGACCAGGCGCAGCCGGTTGCCGTTGGAGCGCGCCTGCGCGATGCGCTTGAGCGGCACGTCGCGGAGGCTCTGCTTCTCGATATCGGCAGGCGTGATGCCGGCGTCCATGGCGACGTTGGCAAGTGCGGCCGCCTTGCAGGCCGCATCCCAGCCGTCGATGTCGTGGGCGGGGTCGGCCTCTGCGTAGCCTTCGGCCTGCACGTGCGCCAGCGCCTCGTCAAGAGAGCGGCCGATGCCCATCGCGTCGATGATGTAGTTGGTGGTGGCGTTGAAGACGGCCTCGAAGCCCAGCAGGCGGCAGTCCGGCAGGGCGAGCTCGAGCAGGCTGAAGACGGGCAGACCGTCCATCACCGTGCTCTCGAAGCGGATGCGGCGGCCCGCGGCTTCGGCCGCCGCAGCCACGCGCCGCCAATTCCAGGCGATGGGCCCTTTGTTGGCCGTGACGACGTCCATGCCCAGGCCGAACGCCGTCTCGATGTGGCCGGTGGCGACGGGGGCGAAGTCCTCTTCCATGACCGTGAGCTCCACGAGGACATCGGCCCGCGAGGCCGAGAGGAGCTCGGCGGCCGGCCGGGCCGCCTGCGGCGGGGCCGGCCGTTCGCCGATGGCCGCGAGCACGGCCGCCGGCGTCATGCCCTGCGGCGCCAGCAGACTGCCTTGACGGGTGCCGGCGGCGGTCACCAGCACGCGCAGGCCGTGACGCGCGGCCAGCACGCGCTCCTGCTCCGCGAGGAGCGCGCAGAAGGCGCGCGCCACGCTGCCGAAGCCCAGCAGGCACAGGCGGATGGTGCGCAGGCCGGCGCCGTCGGCCTCCGGGGGCGCTGCGCGGCCGGCGGCCGCTCGCGGCTGGGGGCCGGCGGCCAAAGGCTGCCCGGCCGTGCTCATCGCGCCGACCGTGAAAGATCGCCGACCGCCGTCACGAGCCGCTCCAGCTCGTCCTGCGTCGTGTACGGGGCGAGACCGACGCGGATCAGGCCGCCGCGCGGGGCCAGGCCGAGCAGCTCGACGAGGCGCGCGGCGTAGAAATCGCCGTCCCAGACGAACAGGCCGCGCTCGCCTAGCGTGCGCGCGGCCTCGCCGGCCAGGGACCCGTCGAGCGTGAACGAGACGGTGGACGTGCGCGGGCTGCCCTCCGGCGGCCCGTAGAGCGTAACGCCGGGGATGCCGGCGAGCTGCTCGCGCAGCCACTTCGCCAGGGGCTGCTCGTAGACCTCGCCGGCCAGCATGCCGGCGACGACCGCCCGGCGCCGGCCCTTCAGGCCGGCGGGCAGGCGGTCCTCGACCAGCGCCGCGTGCCGCTCGCCGAGGTCGGCGATGAAGTCGATGGCGGCGGTCGTCCCCGCCAGGCCCTCGAAGTTCAGCGTGCCCGTCTCCCAGACGTACGGGGGCTCGGAGTGCTGGGTGGCCAGGCGCAACGGCTCGACCTGCGCCGTGGCTTCGCGGCGTGCGTACATGAGGCCGACGTGAGGGCCGAAGAACTTGTACGCCGAGCAGAGCAGAAAGTCGCAGCCCACGGCGCGCACGTCGATGGGGCCGTGCAGGGCGTAGTGCACGGCGTCCACGATGCTCCAGGCGCCGGCGGCGCG
>JBAXRL010000187.1:0-5775 GCA_037131205.1 Actinomycetes bacterium
AGGCGCGCATACAGCGCGTCGTCGATGCCCTTGATCTGCAGTATTGCCACGAGATGCCCCTCGGCTGTTCTTTGAAGGATTCATACATGCTACATGCGAGTTCATGAAATCACCAAGCCGAGGGCTGTGGAGACGATCCTGCTTGTCGAGGGCCTGTAGTGAGGCCGGAGGGGCCGGCCGCCGCCTTCTTCCCCCGAACAGGGATCTTCTGCCCTGGACCGCCTACGTTGTCGATTCCGGCCACAGCCGCAAGAATCTGCAGCGACGCTTCGAGAAGTGGGCCTGAAATGGCTGGTGCCGCCCACTGGGGACGGCACCGTAGCTCCTTCTACGCATGGCAGATGAGCTACTGCAACTCTACCCTAACTCGGTCTTCGCGGACACCTTCGGCCGTCTTCCTGCACGTCATGTGCTGCCCAACGCTTGCCGATCCCCTCTCCAGCGCCTGACGAGTCAGCACCGCGATCTGCGGCTGGCCCTGGCGGCGGCGCCACGCCGGCCATGGACGAGAACGGCACGATCGCACAAGTGTCCGTGGCTTGCTCCCGCACAAGTATGCGGCATTGTCAGTTGCGGGGGAGCCACACTGGGCTGCCATTCCGGCTGGCACAGGACGGTTGTCAAGCCCCCCGCTCGGTCGGGATCAGCCGCTTGGCCAACTCCTCGCCCCAGGCGAGAAGCCCGCCGTCGATGGCCTGATCCATAGACAGGCCAAAACCGTCCGCCGGTCCGCGATCGAAGAAGAACCTCACAACGCGCTTGAGCAACTTGACGTCGATCTCCGCTGGAGTCGGAGCCAGAAACACGCCGGCATACGGCTGCTCGTCCTCGAGATTCGTTAGCGCGGTGAAGGCAAAATGTCTTGTCGCGGCAACCAGGGACTGTGCTCTCAGTTCCTTGACCAAATCGGTCGACAGCGGAATATTCCCCAGGAGATCGTCGGGCCTCTGACTCCGGAAGATACTCCACGCTTCTTTGGCGGTGGCGTGCAACGTGTACTTCGAGAGCAGTCGCTTGCGGACATCGTTCTCGAAGAACTGCCCCCACGTGCCGAATCTCGTAGAGTCAGCCTCAATCGCACGGAGGACACTCCTCACATCGTCAAACGTGTGTATGAAGGCGACGTGGCGCTCTCCGGGGGCGGCATTGGCCAACTCCTCCCAATGCGAGATCTCGTGCTCGACACCACCCGAGAAGGTACTGTCATCACCGTAGAGCGGCCGATACACGAGCAGATCCTTGGCGTGGGCCACGATCAAGTGATCGCGGAAGGGGACCTCAGCGGAGATCGATGCCTCGAGGCCGCGCATCAAGCCGGCGACAGCCACTCGGTGTGTCTCGGGCATCTCATCGTAGGCGTCAGGAAGAAGCAGAGACCGTTCCGCCTCTGAAAATGAGATCGCGTCCGAGTGGATCAATCCGGTCGGTGATGACTGCATGGGCCACCGGCACGACAAGAGCGGCGCCCGGTCGAACAACCCACTATCGGACTGTTCGAGGCGAAGCTCGTCAATTGCCGTCGGCATGATCGGGATGCAGCTCATTCTCGTCAGCGTCTCTGGGAGCCGATTGCACTCGTGCACGACGCCGGGCCAATCGTCGCCTTTGCGGGTCTCGCGACGCGGCTGGCTGATTGGATGAGACACGTAGAGCGTCCTCGAAGCAGCGGACGATAGCCGGCACGCATTCACAAGCCCATCGATAGCATGCTTGACGCCGTAAGGAAGGAACTCAGCGTCGATCTGACCAGCCAGCAGCTCCGCCTGGACTATTTCGGCTCGGCGCCATGCCAGCAATTGCGTGAGCGCCTGGACTCTGTATTCAGTCCGAAGGTAACTCCGCTCTTCCGCGACCAGGTCCTCGCTTCTGGTGAGGTCCAGGGTTCTCGCCGCCCGGTCGAGGAACATGGACTCCCCGAGACTCGGGGAAAAGATCCCGGCCTTCCAGGGGTCCGGGTCATCCACCGACAGCCGGCGAAGCATGTCGAAGATGTCATCGAAGAGGATAACGAAACGGTCTGGACAGAAACCTCGGTCCACGAAGATACTTGGCGCTACCGGACTGTAGAATTCACTGCGTACGGCGTTGAACAGGGTCAGGTGACAGGAGAGGATCTGGATCTCCCCGCTGCCCTGCTTCAGTTCGTCGATAGACTCTTCAAGGGCACTCTGCCACTGGCGGATCGCGACCTGCCGCGGATGTCGGACGACCTGCCGAATGGGTTCTTCCAGGTGATCCTCGACGTCCGCGTAGTCGACGGACAAGTTGAACCCGTCGCGCAACTGAACCACAAGCGCCTCGCAGGCCTCACGAAGTCCGCTCCCTGACGGAGCGCAAAGGAGTGTCCGTCGCACTCGGATCTGATGCCTCTAGCCGACTGACTTGGAGTTGGCGTAGCCGATAATGGCTTCGGCGCCGATGAAGCGCTCGGTCTTGGTCTGGAACTGAGGCCTTAGATACCCCTCGACCAGACTGACAGTGTGCGGAAGCCGAGCCGCGGCCAAAGCCTCGACGACCGGGAGGAGCCTCTCGCGGGGAACGATTGGATCGAACATCAAACGACCAGCTGAGCAGTTGGTCGACCTCACGTCGATATCGTCGACATCAACTCGTCCATTGACCACTGCGCGCCCCTTTCTACTGTCGTGTGGGCAGATCTTCCATGCCACTATTCTAGCACGAACATACGTTCGTATCAAGGCCTCGGTGGTACGCCCCACCGGGGACTCTGGCCTCCGCGACCCCGGCTCGCGGGATCTGCGTGGGCGTCACAAGCTGTCTCACTGCGTCGGCATCCGTGTCTGTGCGCGCCTCCATGAGCAGGTCCTCGCGGCGCTCTGGGTAGCGCTCACGAAGAGGGGCCCACAGCAGCCCGGGCGTGGCGGAATCCCATGGCAGGCCCGGATCGAGCCGCAACTCACACACCGCCTCGGCGATCGGCGCGTTGCGGTAGCGCCTGGTCAAGTCGTCCCCCACTCTCCGATGCATGGACAGCATACCTCCCCGCGGGCTCTTGCGCCGAGGGCTCCCGCGGGGGGTAGTGCGCAAAGGGAAGATCTGCCGGGGCGCCTGAGCGAGGGGGATGGTCATGTGCCACGATTGCGTGTCCACGCGGAGTGCGCCTCCAGAGGAAGGATCCAGATGTACACGAGTGACCAGGCGCAGGAACCTGCCGTCCGCGAGTCGCAAGACCGGTTTGCCGCTTGGGTCGTGCCCCGCGGTGAGAACGGCCTGCAAAGGCTGGGAACGGTTTCGAGACAGGCGGATCGCAGAGTCCTCGTCAGCGACTGTGAGGCAGAAGAGGAGGTTGACGTAGCGCTCGAAGTGGCCGAACGCCTCGCGGCCACCCGCCAGGCACCCGTCACTCGCCTTGCGCAGCGAGGCGACGGTGGACGACCAGCTACGAGGTGAAGACGGGGTCATCCTCGGGGAGCAGGCCGCAGTATGCATACGCCTCGACAAGGCGGCTGAAATGGCGCAGGTCACCGGCGGCGTAGTTGCGGAAGACATCGTCGGGGTCATGTCCCTGTTCGAGGCTCTTGAAGCGCACAAGCTCGACGACCTCGTCGCGGGTGTAAATGTAGGTCTTGGTAGGCAGCATGGAACACCTCCTCAGTGTGCCTCTCCAGAGTAGCACGTCGCCGGCTGGCGGCAAGGTGGACATATGGCGGCGGCCGGGCGGCCCGAAGCCGCCCAGATCCACGCCGTGCACGCGGGCTTCGTGCGGCACGGCCGCGGCGGGTGCGGCGCGCCATGTCCGCCCTCTTGGCTGCTCCCAGATGGCACCTGGGCGACGGAGATGGTCATGTCGGCGTACTTCTGCTGGAGCGTCGTTTGGCGCACCTCCTTGGGAGAGGTGAAGCTTCCGCGCACGAGCCGGGATGACGCCTGCGCGGGCGGCCTCCGCCGGCCACGTCGCCGCCCTCGTCATCGGCGCCGGCGGCGCAAACGGTCCATCGAGGGATCGGTGACGGACGCCTGTCGGCCTCTGGTATCTTGATCGCTGGGTGCACAGCAGCGGACCATCAGTGGAAGAAGGACGGCGATGAAGTTCCTCGTGACAGTCGACAGGGATGAAGACGGGGTGTGGGTGGCCGAGTGCCCAGCCATCCCTGGGTGCGTCAGCCAAGGTAGCACCAGGGAAGAGGCCGCCGAAAGCATCCGCGAAGCGATCGTGCTCTGCCTGGATGCGCGCCGAAAGGGGCCTGCCTCTCACCAGAGAGACCCGGCGGATCGAAGTGGCCATGTAGATGCCACCGCTTCCGGCTTTGAGCGGCCGGGAGGTCGTGCCGGTCTTCGTGGCCAAAGGCACGCCGCGGTCGCTGATTCGCGCCGCCAACGTGACCGTCGTGGAGCTCCTCGCGGCCCGCTAGACTCGGAGTCGGCCGGCCACCGCGCCGGACCCACGGGACCGCTCCCGCCAGCGGTCCAGGTAAGGGCCTATCCCGCCAGGTCTGCAGGGCCTCAAGTAGCGCCGCGTCTGCGGCGCGGCCCCCATACGACACGCGTAGACAAACGTCCTCTGGGTAACGATCCCTGGAGGGGGTATGCTCTAAACTGTCAGGTTACAGGGAAAGCGCCTCAGGAGCCCTCCGGCGTTCTGCCCACGGCCAGGTTGCGAGGAGCGTGGGCATCGAGGGCGAAGCGCAAGCGGGACAGAGCGGAGCCGAAATGGCGTCAAGAGTGACTACACTTTTCCGGTGGACTACTCAAGTCCGTCCCCTACGCGTCGATATGCGCAGTGTGGAGCAGGCGCGGACCCTACGGTCCGCGAACCCATTGGCTCCCCCAGGCCGGCGGGGAGGAGTGTGAGGCAATGAATGAATCGGTATGCACTAGACACGCTGCGCGTGGCTTCAGCATGGTCGAGTTGCTGGTCACCGTCATTCTGGCCGGCATCATCTTCGCTGCCATGGTGCCGGTGTTCGCCAGCGCTCTCAAGAAGACCTCGCAGGACAACTTCCGCGTCACGGCCACCAACATCGCCCAGGACCGCATCGAGAAGATCCGTATGCTCGACTTCCTCGACATCACGACAGACAATCTGAACGATCCCGCTTTCGCCGACAATGAGTTCGGCACCAGCTTCGTTACCGTCAGCGGCAAGTCGTACAACGTCGAGAGCATCCTGGTTGTGGACCCCGTCTCGCCCTCCCCGAAGTACAAGACCGTCAAAGTGAAGGTCAGCTGGGGCGCCGGGGCCTCCGACATCACGGCCGTGGGGACCGTCGTCATGAATCCGGAGCCCGGGACCGTCGGGTCCAGCCCCACCCCGACCGCGATCCCGAGTCCGGGCTCCACCACCGGGACCAACTACACGCTGGTGGTTTCCGTCACTGACGACGACGTCGACCACAGCTATGGCGTCAGGGTCGTCCGGACCGACATTTCGCCCAGAACCACCCCGCCGCCGACCATGCAGATTCCCGACGCCACAAGCGGGCTGACGTGCTCCTGGACCAATCTGATCGGTGGTCCCGACGTCCACTACCTCATCACGATCAAGTTCACGCCGCCGGACCATTCGAGCCTAACGCTCACCAAAGACGTCCCGTTGATCGACTCCACTTCGGTCTACTTCGACACGAACCCGTACCAGTAGCCCGCGAGGCGACCCACGATGCAGACTGCATTGACAGGGAAGCGCGGATCCCAGGCCGGCTTGACGCTCATCGAGATGCTGGTTTCGATGATCATCACGGCCGTCATCGGCACGATGCTGGTGGGGGGGTGGATCTCGCTGCAGCGTTCGTACGCCTTCACGCGCGTCACGAA
>JBAXRL010000188.1:0-5774 GCA_037131205.1 Actinomycetes bacterium
GCCCAGCACGCAGCAGACCTGCTCGCGGGTGTACACGGCTGTGGGGACGATGCCCACGGGCATGGGCAGGTCCGGTTTCACGGCCTTCAAGACACTAGGGCCGCGCCGTACACATGCCGTATACCTGCCGTAGTGTTGCTAAAACGGCGTGATATGGGCATAATGCACGACGAGGACCGATTGTCTTTGATGGGCTCTCGTGTCTTCGCTAGTTCAGTGTTCCGGCCGGTCCAGCGTTGGCGCGCTGGCCGGCCGTCTTCTTTGTCGCTCACAGATGGCTCCCAAGTGAGAACGTGGACGGGGTCTACTCAGTCAGGTCGTCACCTCCCAGCGACCGTTCGGCCTCGACGCGCTCAACATCCCGAATCGGGATCACGTATCCGCCGCTCGGCAACTCAGCCCCGTTTAGGCGCCCAGACTTCACCCAGCGCCCGATGGTCGAGATGTTGACGTCGAGCCTCTTCGCGACCTGTCCCGCCGTGAGGAATCGCACCGCGTCATCTTTGGTTTCCACTCCCACCTTCTCTCGCGTCGTGGCCTAACCGGGCAACCATACACACTTCTCCCCCGCCGCGCAAGAGGGTTGCAGGAGGGGATTCCGTGGTAGAACATCGGTGCCGACAGCGACGTGCGCCAACGATGGGGGAGCCATGATCATCGCCACGTTCGGTCCGACTACGGGATGGTCCGGGAAGACGATCGCCTATGAGGGTGGGGTGTTCGCTCTCGAGGACAGCGGCCCGCTCTCGGCAGGGGACGTCATGGAGTACGACCGCCAGGGCTACCTGCTGTGGTCGACAGACGGCACGCGCGCATGGATCGCATCCATGGTCACTCCCGTAACGCCAGTCAAGAGGAGCGGCACGCCCGGATGGGTCTTCGCGATCGTCGGCGGCGTCGTCGTTCTGGCGGTGTTCGCGGCGATCGTGCTCCCGATCATGGTGGGCACGAAGGGGCAGTCGGCAGAGCGGGCCGCCTCAGCGGCCGCCGTGGCGCTGGTACCGGTGTTCACGTGGCCCGGGGGCGGGGCGGGCAACGACATCCGCAACAGCGAGCCGTTCACGCTGCAGGGCGGGCACCAGGTCGTGACCATCGCATCGACGGCCCTCTCCGGGGAGTTCTCGAATCCCATGCTCGGCTGGACGATACAGGGAGTCGACGGAGGCTTTGAGATGCTGAACCCGGCGAGCTTCGGCAGCGCACGCTCAGACCTCTACCTCCCCGCCGGAAGCTACTACCTATCGAGCAACACCATCGACTGCACCTGGTCGTTGGCCGTCTCTGAGGAGAGATAGACAAAGGCCCCGCCGTCTCGTGGGGGAAGACGACGGGGCCGTGCCGCGGGGAGCCACCCAGCCGCGGCGATGCCGGTGTGCGAAGCCGGCAGAGGTCAGTTCACTGCGGCGGGTCGTTCGGACCCGGCGAAACGTTGAAGAACGCCATGAGCGAGCTGCACCCGCCGAGCACCATGACGATGGCCCCCAGCGTGCCCGAGAGTTCGTCCGCCGTGATGACATCGAAGGCGATGAGGGCGGCGACGGCCGCGGCCACGACGCCGTAGATGGCCTTGCGCCGTCCGGGCGTCAGGATCTTGTTGATCTTGGCGAGCATGATGCCTCCTTGGGGACGGTGGAGATGGTCACCAACCAACCGCCGGATCGCCGCGCCACGCAGGCAGGAACGAGTTGCCCTGCGACCGGAAGATGCGCAGCGCCTCGCGGAGGTTGTTCTCGGCGATCATCAGCCAGCGGATCGCCGCCGACCACGACATGCCGGTCCTGTCGGTCACGTGCTTCGGCCAGACCTGAGTGAGGCCCGTGCAGTCGATCACGTCGTTGAATGCGCGCTCTCGCCCGCTGGACTCGAACCAGATCATGCCGGTGAGAGTGTGGATCGCGGAGCGCGGCCAGCGGACCCACAGGGCCAGGGCTGCCCACCGCGTCCCGCTCGACGTGCCTCCCGGCTCCCTCATGCGCTCGACGAGCTTGTCTGTCCGCCGCTGGTACGCCCTTGCGTCGGCTCGCCACCCCACTCCAGCGCCCAGCCACCGGGCCGCAACTGCGGACCTGTCGGGCTTGGCGGCGCTGTGCGCACCGAACCGCACCACTGCGAGGGAGAGACAGGCGCGAGCCCGTCCCCACTCGCGCCAGGCGCGGACGGCGGCGGCGCGCCCACGGAGTGCCCGGAGCACGACGCCGTCCGAGGCGGGGACTGTCGCTGTGGTCTCGCCCGAGGCGAAGGCGTCCGGCTGGGGCGGCGGCTCAGAGCGCGCAGCCCCAGGATGAGTGCCCACCAGGAGCAGAAGCCCCAGAGATACCAGAGTGATCGTGAGTGCGATAGGTCCACGCCACATACGCTCCCCGTTCGTTGCCTGCAGGCTGTGCGGGGGGGCACGCCCTGCGGGCAGCAGCCTCGTTGACCGAGGAAAGCGCGCCCGCCCCGCAAGGGTGACTCTGCAGGCCCGGTCACCCGTTGGGCGCAAAGATGCCCGCCGGAAGCTCAGCGCCGCCCGCCTCCGTCGTCTCGACGCAGACGCCGAGATAGTGCGCCACGACCTGCACGGACTCCTCTGAGACGCCGGGAAGCTGGCGCATGAAGTGCGCGATGATCGTGAGGTTGATGCGGTCCTGGAGGGTCATTTCCAAGGCGGGTTCTTGACGTACTTCTTGAGCGTGACCCAAGGGAAATCGGGCGTCAGGTCCGAGCGCTCGCCGGTGCGCAGCACCAGGTGATGTTCGGTCACGTCGCTCATGTCGAGGTCATGCCGCTCGAAGAGCACGCGCAACAGGTAGGCGAGCGCCTGTATTTGCCTGTCTGGCCACGAGTCCGCAGCGCGCCCGTCGCCGTCGTCGACGATCTCGATGCCGATGGAGAAGCCGTTGACGCTTGAGCGCCCGTGCCACGAGGACGGCGAACCGGCGTGCCACGCCTCCATGTCGTCGGGCACGCACTCGACGATGACGCAGCGGGGGCTCTCCTTGCCGAGCACGTAGTGAGAGCTGACGCGGTTCGCGCGCAGGCTGTTGAAGTAGTCGCGGATGGGCATCGCCGCGACGTTGCTCCCGGAGCACGTCTGGTGGAGCACGATGCACTTGATGTCGTCGGGGCCACCCGGACGGGCCCGATAGGCGCCGTTTGTGAGCAGTGCGCGCTTCCAGACGATGGGTGCTTTGACTTTGGCGACGGCCATGACGCTCCTCCTACTTCGTGACGCGCTCGACGAGCGCGCCGATCAGGTTGCTGGCGAGCACCGCCACCAAGAAAAGGATGACGGCGGTGACGATCTGCTCCTTCGTGAAGCGTCGCTCCGCGACGACGATGTTGCGCTCGCTTGTATGGTCGGCGTCGTCCGGATCGTCCCTGCGGCGCGTCTGCTCCTTGAGAATCTCCTCGATCACTTCGCGCTTGGCCTCATTGATGCGCGCCCCGCAGTCATCGACCACGGCCTTGATGTCGCGGTGCTCCGCCTCCAGACTGCTGATCCTCACCATCATCGGCGTGTCCACGGCGTCGCAGTGCCGGCCGATCGCGGAAGTGACGGCTTCGGAGACGCGCCCCGCCTCCGACTCGAGGTGACTGGCGATGAGCGCAAGGGCGTCGCGGTCCTCTTCGACGTGCGTGGCGAACTGCGCCGAGCGTGCGTCCTCGCGGTCGAGCGTGTCGTCGTTGAGCGCGCGCATGGCCTCCAGCACGTCCTGCACGTCCGGGCCGCCATTGCCCGACTTCGCGACCGCGATATCGCCGAGCTTGCGTGCGAATCGCGACTCACCGGGCACGAGAGGGCGCTTCTCTCGCCCTGCGGTCCATCCTGGTCTTGATCTTGCTGCAGGGACGGCAGAGGGTCTGCAAGTTGTCGAGGTCGCTGGTGCCGCCGTCGGAGAGCGCGAGCACGTGGTCGCAGATGTAGGCGCGCGGCGCGACCTCGAAACCGCAGCGCCGGCAGCGCCCCTCGTCGCGCTTGTAGGCGAGTGGCCGGTTGCGGGCGAAGTCCCGGTCGTAGTAGCCGGCCCGCCAGGGCTGCGCGGCGAGGCGCTCGGCCTGCGTCACCGTGGGAGCCGGGTGGAGGGCGCAGCGGTTGGTCCCGGGGAGGGAGCGGCGGCCGCAGTGGCAGACCTTGGTGAAACTGCTCATGCCTCTGCCACCTTGCGCGCCCGGCATAGTGCCTGCCGCGAGCTCCAGAGTGCCCTCTGCGCGTCGAGCTTCTCCAGCTCAGCGAGGTGAGCCTCTGAGAGGAGGCGCTTGTGACAACACACGCAGTATCCGCTCGATGCTACCTCGGCCGGACGGCGGGCGCAGACCGGGCAGAGCGCGGCGTCTCTCATGAGGGTCATGCGCTCGGCGATCGCCTCGGCGCTGACGCGGCCGCTCACGATGTCCCCGCGGATCGCCGGGAGGACCGCCTCACCGCGGGGCTGGCCCAGGACGCTCCCGCGGTGCTCACCGGCGGTGCGCAGGGAGATGCGCTGGCGCGCGGCCATGTGCTGCACGCTGACCACTGAGCGCCCGAGTAGGAGAGCAACCTCAGAGGCGCCAAGGTGGGAGTGCTCGCGCAGATCGCGCAGCTCGAGCGAGGTCCAATCTTTGTTGCCATGCTTTGTTACCACGTTTTCCAAGACTCTCACAGCGCCCGGACGGCTCACTCCGGCCACCTGGTCAGCACGAGGTCGAAGATGGCCACGTGCTGGATGAAGAAGCGGTTGTTCTCGGGGATCGACGGCTCGGGTCCGGGAGCGATCGCGTAGGTGCGCTCCGTGGCGCCGTCGGACTCCTGGAAGACGAACGAACCCCCGGCGAGGCACGCGGCGTTGATGTCCGCGATCCATGCGGAGAGGCTGGCGGCGCTCGAGAACTTCACGGCCAGCGGGATGGTGAGCGTCGAGAATGCGCCGCGCACGTCGTGGATGAGGAGTGAGCCGTCGTAGTGGCGGATCGTGTCGTACTCCGGCCCGTTGCCGCCCACGTCGGTGCCGTCGGCGAGCACGTGCGTGGTCGTGCCGTTGTTGAGGTTGATTCCGTTGAAGGATGCATGCAGGGTCACGTCGTCCACCACCTCGATCGGGGGGTCGGAGCCGGGAATGATGACGGTGCGCCGCGGCACCTTGTGCCGGCTCGTGAGCGCGAGGCGGGCCGCGAAGCCGACCACGTGCTGCGAGGTCAGGGTGAGCGTCGCCGGGTCCACGTCGCGCACGAGGTGGCCAGACGTGAGCGCGAAGCGCACGAGGCCGGAGACCTGGTGCCGGCTCGTGAGCGCCAGCCGCGCGAGGCCCTGGACGCCGTTCACGATGTGCCGGCTGCGCAGCGCGAGGCGCACCGGCGGCGGCGTGTAGACGTAGCCGACGAGGTGCCGGCTCGTGATGCTCTTGCGCGTGAAGAGGAGCGGGCGGACCTTGTGCCGGCTGGTGATCGTCTTGGTGGCGAGGTTCCACACCCTGTGGCTGCTGGTGATGGTCAGGGTGGCGGTCGCGGACACCGGCGTCAGGTAGCGGATGACGACGATACCGGAGCCGCCAGAACCCGACGATGCGCCGTCGTCACCGCGCATCGACCCGCCCCCGCCGCCCCTGTTCGCCACGCCGCTTGTCGGCGTGCCGGAGGGGGCGGCTCCGTCTCCGCCTCCATCAGTGCCGGTCCCGTGCCAGGAGTCACCGCCGCCACCGCCTCCACCGCCGTACATCGTCGCCGTGCCGGTTATGGATGAAGAGACGCCCGGACCGCCGTTCTGCGGGTTCGAGGGCGTGCCACCGGCCCCGCCGCCGCCCGCACCCTCGTAAGAG
>JBAXRL010000189.1:0-5773 GCA_037131205.1 Actinomycetes bacterium
CCCAGGGCTTCCGCTCGATCCACTTCGGCACGCCCAACGAATACGCGTTCGAGTACCTGATGAGCGGCGGCGACAACTCGTTGCACGTGGTGCTGGGGCTGGCCAAGCCCGATGCGCGCGGCGAGCTCAGCCTCAAGGCCAAGCCCTACTTCGGCAAGTTCTTCATGAGCGGGGCTGCCGCCGGGCGCGTGTTCGTGTTCGACCCCGAGAACCGCCTCGACCCGGCCCAGTACCGCGGCAACGTCATCGAGGAGATCTCCCAGCACGACTGGCGCGACGAGCTGGCGCCGTACCTCGCCGCCGAGGCGGCGCGGCGCGGCGTGCCTCTCCGCGTGGAGGACGACCACGTCCTCGTCCGCCTCGCCGGCGAGTGGCGGCGCTGGCGCTACGACGAGTGCTTCATCCAGCTGGTGCCGCTGAAGGTCTCCCGGCGCCTCGCCAAGCGCGGCGTCACGCCGCCGCAGCTCGCGCAGCTCGTGGAGGAGTAGGCGTGCCGGTACGCATCGGCGGCGCGGGAGCTCTGCAGCATGACCGCGCGCGGCCCGACGCCTACGCGGACGTCGGCGGCGCGCTCGCCTCGGGCGCCACCGCCGGCTTCTTCGAATCTACGGGGCATTGCGGGAGACCAGTATCAGGCGGCCGGCGGCTGGCTGGAGTATGGGGGCATCCGATCCACGCCTGAGAGAGACAGCGAGAAAGCCCGATAGGCGTGAGCTCCAGCGGCACAATCGAAGGGTGGGGTGAGGGCGCCTCGCGACTCGACGCCTTCAGAACAGACGCTGCTCAGCGGGTTCCCGCACGAACCGCCCCGATGCCGGGTCGGTGTGGACGCCTAGACCCCGAAGGGTGTCTGAGACGAATCCGTAGTCGAGCGTCGCCAGATCCCACCCATCCCGCAGGCCTTGTCGCACCAGTTCGACATAGACGTGACTCGGGGTCTCCGCCCGCCTTCCCGTGACGATCGTGCGCGTGGCCGCCGCGACTTCATCGTGACTCGGTTCGTACAGTCGCGGAGTCGCGGGTTGCTCAGCCAGCCGCATGGTGAGTATCAGATCCAGCGTGACGACGTTCTCGAACCCGCCAAACCCTTGATCGACCGTTGCCCCTTGTTCAGGACAGACAAGGCGTCGGGGTCGATGACGAAACCGGCGTTTCGAGTGGCGCGCTCCACCAGCGACCAGAGTCGTCCGCTACTGTTCGAGAAGACGAGAGAGAGGTACTTCCCGGGTTTGAGCACGCGTGCGCATTCCTGCAGCGCTTCGGTCAGGATCGACTCATAGCGACCGGCGGTCCGCCGCACACCGCCATTGTGCGCACGATCTACCACCGCCTCCTCGGTATGGTCGGTCAGGTCTCCGAGCCATGCCTCCTGGAACAGGTTCATGTCGGAGTAGAAGATGTTGCTTCCGAACGGCGGGTCCGTGAACACGTAGTCGATGCTGTTGTCGGGAAGCGCGAGCCGCCGGGCAGAGCCGAGGCGGTACTCGACACTGCCGGGCGCCGAACCTGGTCGCATCGCCAGATGCGTCCTGATCAGATCATCGGAGCGGATGATGGCCTCCACTTTGCGCCGATACAGGTCGAAGACGTTCCACTCATAGAAGACGGGCGCGATGTAGTAGTTCTGGTTCGCTGCATTCAATGGGCGCTGCCGGCTCCACTGATAGCGCTTGGAGGCGCGCGCAAGAACCGCGGTGAAAGCGAACATCAGCTTGCTACGGATACCAGCGTCCTCGGTCGCTCCTATCGCATCTCTCAGCGCGGTCAGAGCAACAAGGTTCCTTGCCGAGAAGAACCTGGCGGTGGAATCGAGCCCGTGTCTGCCGAGGGCGGATGCCTGGTACATCTGTCGGTCCTTGCCGATGGGGACATCCGGCCACTTCAGGCCATCAGCGGATGCTTCGTGCAGCGGAGGCGCGGCTGTCTGATCGCGGAGCTTCGGAGAACAGCGACAAGACACCGTGTCCAGGACGGGCGCCTCGCCTACGCGGCGCGTCCCCCTGGCCACGATGCGCGTGCCACACGCTGCACACGTCATGGCCGACTTGGTCCATCCCGCCTGCGCCAATGACTCGTAGAAAACCACATCCGTCTGGCAGTTCGGGCACGCGAGTACCACGGACCAGACAGACCGCGAGAGCTCAGCCTCGCCGCCGCACTGCTCGCATCGCACGGAGTAGACGGGGCCGACTCGATTCCCCGCGCTTTCCATCGCGACATGCGCCGCCTCGCGAAGACGTCCGGCGCCGATGAGGTTCGCGTAGTTGCCGCCGATGTGCTGCCCCAACACGCTGATGTCGTAGAGAACGGCGTTGCGCCCGAGCATCAACGCGGCCACGCCGGTCATTCCGGAGCCGGCGAAAGGGTCGAGCACGGTATCGCCTGGGGCTGTCAAGGCCTTGATGAACGGCATTATCGCCGACGGGGGCACCTTGGTCAGGTACGAGTGCGCCATGTATACGGCGTCGCCCCTGGAGACTTCGATGGATTCGGGGATCCAGGCGCCGGTGCTACTTATAGTCTGTCGACTCATAGTCATCGCCGTCCATAGTATCATCGATGATGGGCGATGTGCAGCAGGAATCAGCGAACGTGAACCGGGCCGCGTTCGGTCAACGCGTGCGCGCGGCGCGAATGGCGCTCAGCCTCTCGCAAGAAGCCCTTGCCGCGAAAGCGGGACTGCACCGCACATACATCGGATCGGTCGAGCGTGGCGAGCGCAACATCTCCCTCGACAACATCCACGCCCTTGCCCATGCCCTTGGCGTTGAGGCCTGCGAGCTGCTTGGCGGAGACAAGCGGTAGTGGCATTCAAGGAGGACGAGAGCTTTCTGCGCTACCTCAGCATGGGCGCCCATGGCGCCGCATCTGTGGCCGACGACCTGTCGCGAGATCACGGCCACAAAGTGATGGAGCTTGAACGATACGCCATGTCCAACAAGCTGTGGTCGACCAAGCTCAAGCGGCTGAGACTCCCCGACCTCATGTGTCTTCGATGCGGTGCGCGCATCGAGGCTCGCGCCAAGTCGTCGCTGCAGATCAAGCTGAGCCACAGTGATACCCCCGGTCGCGAATGGCAGGAGGCAAACGTACCGACTGCCGCCGGCCCTGCCGGCGCAACCGTATCTGCGCGTTGGTGATGGGTTCGGCGCCGAAGGCGCCTTCGTCCTCGGTGTTGTCAGGTAGCCATCGTCGGTCGACTGCACTGGCGCCCGCTGGGACTACGAAGCAGACCTCGACGCTGAGTCCGCACTCGATCGCTACGCCGCCGCGAAGGCCGCCGCCTTCCTCGGCGCCTCGTCAGTCACAACGCGCCTCGCGGGCATTGCCTCCGACGATGCTGAAGACCAGCGCATCAGACTCGAAGCCCTGGGGAGCCTGGCCGCGATCGACCCTGGCCGATGGACGCGGTCGTTGCAGGACGTCGCCACAGGAGGCTGGAATCGCACTGATCTCGCGATGGAAGCCGCCCTTATTCTCTCTGAGCTTGGGACGGAGCACGCTCACGACAGCCTTGCGGTGATCGCCGGCAACGACAGTCTGGACGAGGAGGTGCGCGCCGCCGGCGTCTGGGGTCTCGGCTGCTGTGGCGCGGACCGTCCGGACCTCGTGATCCCGTTCATGAGTGACGCGAGTGACCTCGTCGCTCTGCACTCGATGGCCGCCCTCGAAAGCCTCCCGCAGGAGCTTGTTCCCGCCCTTCAGGCCATGCTTGCGGGGGATGATCGAACGGCGGCGGCGGGAACTGAGGTCCTCGCGCGCCTCGCGGCCGTTGATGCCCTTGTGGAGTCTGCGCGGTTCGAGGATCAGGGGCGACTCTGGGCTCTTCACGGCCTGGGACAGCTTCCGCCGGAGCTGGTTCTTCCCGCCCTCAACGATGACCGCGACGGCCTCGCCAACGTGCTCGCGCCCATGTGGACGGGCAACTTCAGGAGCTGGCTGCGCGGCAGTCGGAAACGTCAGCTCGACCTCCTCGCGCGTCAGCGAGTGTGCGGGATGGGAACGCCGCGTCCAGGCTCGCCGACTACGTCCAGCACCGAAGGGTGAGCGTCGAGGGCGACGACGTCGTCGTGCGCCTCGCCGGCGCGTGGCGGCCGCTGGCGCTACGACGAGTGCTTCATCCAGCTTGTGCCGCTGAAGGTCTCCCGGCGCCTCGCCAAGCGCGGCGTCACGCCGCCGCAGCTCGCGCAGCTCGTGGAGGAGTAGGCGTGGGGCGCTCTGTGCCCGCCTACAGCGCCCAGAAGACGAGGCCGGCGCCGGCCGAGGCGGTGTTCAGCGCCAGCGAAACGAGCAGCATCCTCCGCGAGGCGCCGCCGAGCACCCAGAGCAGAAGCCGCCATTCGATGAGCACCACGACGGCCTCTGCCGCAACGAGCACCGGGATCGCCGTTGCCGGGGCGGCGGCCCCGTCCCCGAAGCGGGCCAGGACCCAGCCGAGATAGTTCAGCACGGGGTTGGTCAGAAGATTGATGAGCGCGACGGTCGTCAGGGCGCGACGCGTGCGCAGGCCGAGCAGGGCGGCCAGCGGCAGCTCGACCGCCTCGGTGAGCGCCAGGGCGGTGAGCAGCTGCAGCGCGGGGCTCACTCGGCGCCCGGGCCCTCCGGCCTGCGGCCGGCTCCGCCGGGCGGCGGGCGCCGTCGCGAGAGGCGCCACAGGACGAGCACGGCGACGGCGACCACCGCCAGCACGGCGAGGCCCGTCAGCACGAGAAGGGCCACGTTCCGTGGGTCTTCGAGCGGAGGTCGCGCCACGTCGGCGAGCGCCGGCGCGGCGCCGACGAGCGAGGCCCCCAGCGCCGCGAGCAGCCCGGCGAGCGCGAGCCGCAGGCTACGCATCGGAGCCGTCCTCTGGCCCGGGTTCGTCGCGTCCTCCGGTCTCGGCGCCGGACTCCTCGGGGAGGGCGCTTGCCCGGGCGCGCCGCGTCGCCAGGCGTCGCAGCGCGACGATGGAGACGGCGGCGACCGCCACGACGACGCACCCGATGAGGACCAGGAGACCGGTGTGCCCGCCGCCCGGCGGTGGCGCCGCGGCGTCCGCCAGAGCCGCCGCGGCGAGGACGAGTGAAGCCGCTGTGGCGGCCGCTGAAGCGGCGAACGCCCGGGTCCAGGATCTCATGCGTAGCTCCGTTCATCAGGGTGGACGGACCGCGCCGCGTCGGACGGCTTGCGGACGGCGGAGCGGCCGGCCAGCGCCGCCCAGAGCGCGAGCGCCGCGGCGCCGCAGGCCGCGGCGAGTGCGGCCGCGCCGAGTGGCGGCGTCCAGCCGGCGAGCACCGGCAGCGCGCCGCAGAACAGCGCCAGGCAGGTGAGGCCGAAGGCGAAGCCCTCCTGCCCGGGCATCAGCCGGGCTGTGGCCGCCAGCGTCACCGGCATCGTCATGTTGAACACGAGGATGCCGACGATGCCGGCCCACGGGCTGGCGGCGCCGACGGCCAGCAGGGGCGCCGAGACCAGCAGTGCTCCGCAGGCCACTGGGCGCCAGCCGAAGCGGTCGGCGGCAACGCCGCCGGCGGCCTTGCCGAGCACCACGGCCCCGGTGAGCATGGCGAGCAACGTGACGTCGCTCTTCCACGGCATCACCAGGTCGAGGCCGACGAACGAGCGCAGCGCGACCACCAGCAGGAGTAGCGCGACGGCGACCGCGAAGCCCAGGCGCGGGGAGGCGGGGAGCCGAAGCGGGCGGCGAGGCGCCCGGGCGGCGACGAGAGCACGCGTACCTGGGGCAGCGCGCACGAGCGCCGGCCACACGAGCCACAGCGCCGCGGCGAGCAGC
>JBAXRL010000190.1:0-5721 GCA_037131205.1 Actinomycetes bacterium
TTCACCGCCTCCGGCGCCCTGCGCCTCGGGGTCGCCGAGATGACGCGCTTCGGCATGGGGCCCGCGGACTTCGCCGAAGTGGCCGCGCTCATGGCGGCGGTGCTCAACGACGGCGCCGCCGTGTCGGCGGACGTCGCCGCTCTGCGCGCGCGGTTCACCGACCTTCGGTACTGCTTCGAGGGTCCCGACTTCGACCCGCTGCTGCAGCGACTGCACGAGCTGATCTGACATGCCCGCCAGCACACGCCACGAAAGGAGCGGCACCATGACCGTCGCCTTCGGCCCCCGCCGCGCGGAGTATCTTGACATCACGACCACACCAGAGGCCGCGCCGCTGTCGGCCGCCGAGGTCGGGAGCTTCGAGAGCTTCGACCTGCTCTACCGCGCGCTCTGCGCCCTGATGTTCAACTACGTGCCCACGTCCGGCCATCCCGGCGGGTCGGTCTCGTCGGGACGCATCGTCGCCGGGCTCTTGCTCGACGCGATGGACTACGACCTCAGCGACCCCGACCGGCACGACGCGGATCTCGTCTCGTACGCGGCGGGCCACAAGGCGATGGGCCTGTACGCGATGTGGGCGCTGCGCGACGAAGTGGCACGGGTGAGTGACCCGGCGCTGCTGCCCGCAAGCGACAAGCAGCGCCTCCGCCTGGAAGACCTGCTCGGCTTCCGCCGCAACCCCATCACGAGCACGCCTCTCTTCCGCCGCTTCGGCGCCAGAGCCCTGGACGGGCACCCCACGCCGGCGACACCGTTCGTGCGCCTCTCGACGGGAGCGTCGGGCGTCGGCGTGGCCAGCTCCATCGGCCTCGCCTTTGGCGCGCGAGACTACTTTGGCGCCGACGCGCCGCGCGTGCACGTCATCGAGGGCGAGGGCGGCCTCACGCCGGGCCGCGTGGCCGAAGCCCTCGCCGCCGCCGGCACTGCGTCCCTCAGCAACCTGGCCATGCACATCGACTGGAACCAGGCGTCGATCGACAGCGACCGCGTGTGCCGCGACGCTGAAGGCCCGGGCGACTACGTGCAGTGGGATCCGCGGGAGCTCTTCTACCTGCACGACTGGAACGTCATCGACGTCCCCGACGGCCACGACCAGCAGCAGATCGTGGCGGCGCAGCGCCACGCGCTTACGCTCCAGACAGGGCAGCCGACGGCGATCGTCTACCACACCCACAAGGGCTGGCGCTACGGCGTGGAGGGAAAGGCGTCGCACGGCGCCGGCCACAAGCTCTGCGCCGACGGCTTCTACGAGGCCCTCGCGGAGCTCACCGGCGACGCCCCTGAGCTGCCCACCTGCGAGCCCGGCGACCAGCGCTGCCAGGGCCAAGGCGGCGACGAGATCCGCGAGGAATGCTTCTGGGCGGCGCTGCAGACCGTGCGCGGCTACGTGGAGCAGCACGCTGCCGAGGCCGAGGCGCTCGCCGCTCGCCTGCGGGCGGCCCGCGAGCGCCTCGACGCACGCGCCCGCAAGCCCCGTGAGGGCGCCCCCGACGTGGCGGCGGCATACGAGGCGGCCGCCCGAGAAGCCGCGCACGCTCCCGACGAGCTGCGCCTCGCGAGCGGCTCGTCGACCACGCTCCGCGAACAACTGGCGCGGTCGCTGCACTACCTCAACCGCGCCTCCGGCGGCGCCTTTCTCATCGCCTCTGCCGACCTGGCCGGCTCCACCAGCGTGAGCGCGATCGCGCAAGGCTTCGCGAGCGGCTTCTGGAACGAGGCGTCCAACCCCGGCGCCCGCCTGCTCTCGACAGGCGGCATCTGCGAAGACGGCATGTCGGGCATCCTTTCGGGGCTGACGGCCTTCGGTCATCACATCGGCGTGGGCTCGTCGTACGGCGCCTTCATGGCGCCGCTGGGTCAGATCGCCGCGCGTCTGCACGCCATCGGCGCCCAGGCCCGCGAGTCCGTGTCCGGCGACCCCTACAAGCCCATGGTGCTCGTGTGCGGGCATGCCGGCCTGAAGACCGGCGAAGACGGCCCGACGCACGCCGACCCGCAGGCCCTGCAGATCCTTCAGGAGAGCTTCCCCAAGGGCACGGCCATCTCGCTGACGCCCTGGGACCCGCAGGAGATCTGGACGCTGACGGCGACGGCCCTGGCCAAGCGGCCCGCCGTCCTCTCGGCCTTCGTCACGCGCCCCAGCGAGCCCGTGCTCGACCGTGAGGCCCTGGGGCTGGCGCCGCCGGAGGCCGCCGCCAGCGGACTCTACGTGCTACGGCAGCCGCAGGGCGCGCCGGATGTCGTGGTCGTTCTCCAGGAGAGCGCCGTCACCTATGCCTTCGTCCAGGAGACGCTGCCGCTGCTGGTCCAGGAGGGCATCGACGCGCTGGTCTACTACGTCGCCAGCGCCGAGCTCTTCGATCTCTTGCCCGAGGACGAGCAGCACCGTCTGTACGGGGACGAGCACGCCAGTCAGGCGCTCGGCATCACCGGCTTCACCCTGCCCACGATGTACCGCTGGGTGCGCTCCGAGGAGGGTCTGGCCGCGTCGCTGCACCCCTTCCGCCACGGTCATTTCCTGGGCAGCGGACAGGGCGAAATGGTGCTGCGCGAGGCTGGCCTCGACGGCGCCGGCCAGTGCGCGGCGATCAAGGATTACGTTGCCTCGCGCGCCCGTGCCTCTCGTGGTTGACGTGCCGAGGCCGCGCGGATGGCGGCGTTCCTCAACGACGGCGCCGCCGTGCGCGCGGACATCAGCGCCCTGCCGTCGCGGCTCCGGGAGCTCAGGCCCCGCTTCGAGGATCCCGCCTTCCACCCGCTTGTGCAGCGGTTGCACGACCTGATCTGAGGCCGTGACGATGCGTCCGCTGGCAATGAGCTGCGCGACGGGCAAGCGTCTACTCGCGCTCGTGCGCGAGGGTGACTACGCACACCCCGGCGAGGCCGAGGCGATCCGCCGGCTCCTCGCGGGGGTGAGGCCGGACGAGCACCGCCGCATCCTCGATGCGGGTTGCGGCGGCGGCGGCGCCGGGCCTGCCCCGGCCCACGAGCCGCGCGCCTTCCTCCCGGCGCTCTTCGACGCGGCCGTGGCGGCGGCGGACCCGGCCCGGCTCCTGCCGGGCCGCCTGCCGCCGCCCCCCGCCGGCCGCACCGTCGTGGTCGGCGCGGGCAAGGCCGCGGCCGGCATGGCCGCGGCCGTCGAGCGCGAGTGGCGCGGCCCACTCGAAGGCCTCGTTGTCACGCGCTACGGCCACGGAGCGCCCTGCGCGCGGATCGAGGTCGTGGAGGCGGCGCACCCGGTACCGGATGCGGCCGGCCGCGCCGCGGCCGGCCGCATCCTCGAGCTGGCACAAGGCCTCTCGGCCGACGACCTGCTGATCTGCCTTATCTCCGGCGGCGGCTCGGCGCTCCTCGCCCTGCCGGCGGCGGGCGTCACGCTCGAGGACAAGCAGGTCGTGAACAAGGCGCTGCTGCGCAGCGGCGCGACGATCGCCGAGATGAACTGCGTGCGCAAGCACCTCTCGGCGATCAAGGGTGGCCGCCTGGCGGCCGCCGCCCACCCGGCGCGCGTCGTCACCTACCTGATCAGCGACGTGCCCGGCGATGACCCTTCGGTGATCGCCTCCGCGCCCACCGTGCCCGACCCCACCACGTACGCCGAGGCGCTCGCGGTGCTCGCCCGCTACGGTATCGATGGCCCCGCGGCGGTGCTGGAGCGCCTGGGCGCCGGGGCGGCCGCGGCGGGCCTGCCTGCGACGGCGGCCGGGGCGGCGGCGGCCGGCGGCGCCCCCGCCGAGACCCCCAAGCCCGGCGACCCGGCGTTCGTCGCCGACGAGCTCGTGATGCTGGCGACGGCCGCAAACGCTCTGGAGGCGGCGGCCGGCTGCGCCCGCGCCGCCGGCGTCACCGCGCTCGTCCTCGGCGACGACCTCGAGGGCGAGGCCCGCGACCTCGGCGGCGCCCACGCCGCCCTGGCCATCGCCTGCGCGAGGGGCGGCGAGACGGCCCTCGTCGCGCTCCGCGAGGCGGTGGTCCGCGGCGCCGCGCACCTCGTCGATCGCGTGTTCTTCGTGCCGCAGGCGCCGCTCGTCCTGCTCTCGGGCGGCGAGACCACCGTGACGGTCCACGGCTCCGGCCGCGGCGGGCGGAACACCGAGTACCTTCTCGGCCTGGCGCTCGCCCTCGACGGCCACCCGGCGATCGGCGCGCTCGCCGCCGACACCGACGGCATCGACGGCAGTGAGGACAACGCCGGAGCCCTCGTTACGCCGGACACGCTCGCACGCGCCCGCGAGGCCGGCGTGGACCCGATCGCCGCGCTGGCCGCGAACGACGCCTACGGCCTTTTCGCGGCCCTCGGCGACCTCGTCGTCACCGGCCCGACGCGCACCAACGTCAACGACTTCCGCGCGGTCCTCGTCCTCCCCACGTCGTAGCGCTCCTCAGCCCCTCCCCCCGCTCCGTCTGAGACCCCGCCGCCCCGGGTAAGCAGACTGCGTCCCCAGCGAGGTGGCCCATGGATCGTGACGTGCTCGAGTGCAGCCTGGATTTCGCCAGGCTTGCCGACCCAATGAAGGACGTGCTCACCTGCGAGCACGGCCGTATGCGCTTCGGCGGCGTCGACGTGGCCGCTATGGCAGAGACCACGCCGACGCCGTTCTTCCTCTTCAGCGCCACTCAGATCGACCACAACATCGCGGCGCTGCGCGACGCCTTTCGCACGTATCATCCGCAGACGCGCGTCTTTTACGCCAGCAAGGCCTGCTCCAACCTCTGGTTTCTGGACCGCGTGCGGCGCAGCGGCATCGACATCGAGGTGAACTCGGGCGGCGAGCTGTGGAAGGCGCGCAAGGCGGGCTTTGAGCCCCGGCAGATCGGCTTCAACGGCAACGCCAAGACGCGCGCCGAGGTGGCCGCCGCCCTGCAGCCGCCCATCGAGGCCATCATCGTGGACTCGGTGTTCGAGTTGCGCCGCGTCGCCGACGTGGCCGCCGACCTCGGCGTGCAGGCGCGCGTCGCGCTGCGCATCGACCTCAACGTGGCCAGCGAGACGCACCCCGGGCTGCGCACCAGCAAAGGGGCCAAGGCCGGCATCGACGCGAGCGAGGCGCTCGCGGCCTTCGGCCTCGCCGCCCAGATGTCGAGCATCGAGCTGGTCGGCATGCACTACCACATCGGCTCGCAGATCACGCGCGTCGAGCCCTACCTCGAGGCGCTCGACCTGGCGCTGGCGCTCCTCGAGCGCGTCGAGACCGCTCACGACATCCGCCTCGAGCACCTCAACATCGGCGGCGGCTTCGCGATCCCCTACTACGACCGCACCGCCGACGAGCCCGACACCTACTTCGAGGCGCCGCACACGCTGGACGTCTACGCGGCCGGCATCGGCCGGCGCCTGCAGAAGACGCGCCCCGATCTGCAGCTGCACCTGGAACCCGGGCGCGCCATCGCCGGCAATACGGCGATCCTCGTGAGCCGCGTGGAGGCCGAGAAGACGAAGCTGGTCGAGGCAGAGGACGGCCGCGTGAAGCGCGAGGACTGGATCATGGTCGACGCCGGCTTCAACACCGTCCTCGAGCACTCCAGCTACCACTGGTACTACCGCGCCGTGGTCGCCAACCACTGCGGCAAGCCCCCCGTGCGGCCGTTCCGCATCGGCGGGCCGCTCTGCGACGGCGGCGACGTGTACGCCGGCGACCCCGGCTCCGAGTACCGCCACCTGCCCACCTGCACCAAGGTCGGCGACGTCATCGCCTTCTTCGACGTGGGCGCCTACTCGCT
>JBAXRL010000191.1:0-5707 GCA_037131205.1 Actinomycetes bacterium
TGCTCAACAAGGTGGCGCACTGCAAGCAGTTCGGCTGCGCCATCGGCTGCCTCACCGGCGCCATCTACGGCGGCTACGCCGGCGGCGCCGAGGGCACGGCCGTGCTCGAGACCGCCCACCACCTCGTCGGGCTCACCGTCTACCAGCACAACTTCAACAACAGCTTCCCGTTCCACCTGCAGCACACCTCGAACAGCGGCCGCGAGATGCTCTGGCTGGTGAGCCTCGTGCAGCAGGCGCTCAGCCGCAACAGCCGCATCCTCTCGACCAGCAACGGCTTCTTCAACGCCGGACCGGGCACAGACATGCTCTTCCGCGAGGCGGCCGCCCACGCCATCGCCAGCGTCGTCTCGGGCGGCGACCTGTGGACCGCGGCGCCGCGGCACAACAAGCACCGCAACTACGCGACGCCGCTCGAGGCGCGCCTCGCCTGCGAGGTCGGCCACGCCGTGGCGCGGCAGGGCACGACGCGCGCGCAGGCCAACGAGATCGTCGACAAGCTGCTCGTCAAGTACGAGCGGCGGATCGCCGACGCGCCGCCCGGCAAGCCGTTCCAGGAGTGCTACGAGGTCATGAAGGTGCGGCCGCAGGGCTGGTACCTCGACATGTACCAGGCCGCGAAGGAGGAGCTGCACGGCATGGGCGTCGAGCTCCCGTACTGAGAGAGGAGCTTCACGAGCTCGGCCGTGTACGAACCAGCGACCAGGAGATTCAGCCGCGCGGCGCCGGCCTGTCGGCGGCCGCCACTTCGAGGACGACCTCTGTGCGGCCGGGCCGGGTGCACAGCAGTACGCGCGCGCAGAGCTGGAGCATGATCGTGAAGCCCATGCCCAGGCTGGCGGCCGTGGAGAAGCCGCGCACGAGGGTGGCCCTCGGCAGCGTCCTGAAGTCGATGCCCGGGCCTTCATCGGTGATGGCCACCTGCAGACAGTCATCCCCGGCGAACACCTGGTACGTGCCGCCCCGCGCATGCTTGAGAGCGTTGTTGAGGGCCTCGCTCACCGGGCTGAGCAGGTCGGTGTGGCGTATCCGCCGGGGATACCGCAGCTCGGCGGCGTCGACGACCATCCGGCGCGCCTCGGCGAGCTCCGCCGTCGAGCTTATCGGCATGATGTCACTGAGCGGCAGACCGAGCTCGCCGGCAAGGGTCTCCTCGGTGAGGAGGATGAGCTTGCCGCCGGTCACGGCGTCGAGCACGTCCACATAGGCGCGCCGGATGTCCCCTTCCTGCCGGCGCAGCGCCTGCTCCGCCTCGCGGCGCTCGGTGATGTCCTCAAACACGGCGATGAAGGTTCCCGGCGCGGTGCTGTAGACCGCGATGAACTGCCAGGCGCCCAGCGACTTGAAGTCGAGCTCGATGGTCTCGGGGGCGCCTGTGCGCGCCACGCGGCCGTAGACCTCGAAGAGATCGGGGCTCAGAGCCCTGATGCCGGGGATGACCTCTGAGACCGGCCTGCCGACCACGTCCTTCAGGCCGGTCAGAAGCTCGAACGCGGGGTTGACCTCGAGGTAGACGAAGTCGACCGGCGCGCCGGCGGCGTCGTAGATCATGCGGCAGTAGGCGTAGCCGTTGAGGAGGTTCTCGAAGAGCGAGCGGAAGCGCCGCTCGCTCTCGGCCAGCGCTTTCTCGGCGAGCTTGCGCTTGCTGATGTCCGAATGCGTGCCGACCATGCGCGTCGGCGCGCCGTTCGCGTCGCGCGCGACGGCGGCGCCGCGAGTGCGCATCCACTGCCACTCGCCGGACGCCGTGCGCAGGCGCTGCTCGACATCGAAGATCGGCGTGCGGCCCTGGAGGTACGCCTCCAGGGCGGCGAGCGTCGCCGGCATGTCGTCGGGGCAGACGATCTGGTCCCAGGTCTCCGCGATCGTCGCCATCTCCTCCGGGCGGTAGCCGAGGAGCTCGCAGCCGCGCGGGCTGAGGTACACCGCCCCGCTGTCCATCTGCACGTCCCAGAGGCCGTCGTTGGTGCCTTGAAGAGCGAAGCGCTCGCGTTCCTGGCTCTCTCGCAGGGCGGCCTCGGTCTCGCCGAGCTCTCGCCGACGGGCCGCCTCATCGACGGCGCGCTGCACCGAAAACGGCAGGCGCGCCAGCTTGTCCTTGAGCACGATGTCGTCGGCGCCGCGCTTGAGCAGCTCCACCGTGGCCTCCTCGCCGATGGTGCCCGAGACGCAGATGAAGGGTGTGCCCGGGGAGGCCGCCCTGGCGAGCGCGAGCGCCCCGTGGGCGTCGAAGCCGGGCAGCGCGTAGTCGGCGAGGATGACGTCGTAGGGCGCCCCCGCGAGCAGCGCCTCGAAGGCGGCGCGGTCCGCCGCCCAGTCGAGGTCGAGCTCGTAGCCGGCGCGGCTCAGCGTCAGGGACACCAGCTCGGCGTCGGGCGGCGAGTCCTCCAGGCAGAGGACGCGCAAGGGGCCGCCGCCGGCGCTCGGCGGACTCACGGCGGGCGTCTCGCCCACGCTACTTGACCCCGTTCGGCGGGCGCTCGTTGATGAGCGCCCAGAAGACGCCCTCGCGGCGCGGGTACTCCAGGGCTTCCACCCCGTCGTGGGTCATGGTGACCCGGTTGGCGGGGTGGCGCCGGTCGCGCGCCTCGACGGTGAGCTCCACGTCGTCGGGGTTGCCCTTCGCGCTCAGGATGGCGGGCACGTCGGTCATCACGATGGGGTCTCCTTTCGTCGCGGCAGTGAGAAGCAGAATACCGCGCCCTGGTCGAGCTCGGCCTCGGCCCACGGACGCGAGAGCAGTCTACAGCGTGCGCCGGGTAACCCGGGAGTCTGCGCCCCTGCCGGCGCTGTCGCCGGTCGGCGCCGGGATGGGCGCCGGGATGGGCGCCGGGATGGGCGCCGGGGGACGCTCGCCATAGAACCGCGCGGCGGTCACTCGTAGCGTCGGCCCCGTCTGCCGGCGGCAACATCTTGCTCAACGCCGACGCAACACGCACTTCATCTTCGGGGCGCAGAATGCCATCAAGCCATAGAGCGGCAACGACGGCTGCCCCCCCGGCCGTCGGGACCGGACTGATGTACGGTGCGCCCCCACCGAGCCCGCGTCCCACCTGCCCGGGTGCTCTACCTCCCGCACCCGGGAGCCGCCGGCCCCATGTGGGCCGCGACGACTGTCCCCCCGGTCGTCGCGGCCCATCCCCTTGTCGGGGCGCGGTCGGCGCGCTCGCGTCGGCGGCCCGGCGGCGCCGCAGTGGTGGGGCGCGGCGTGGTCGTCCGCGCGGCCCAGCCCATGGGCGCGGCGTGGTCGTCCGCGCGGCCCAGCCCATGGGCGCGCCGCGCGGACCTCAGTAGTGCCCGTCCGCCTGCAGCGCGCTCTTGCGCTGCTCCATGATCTTGTGCAACAGCGGCGTCACCACGAGGCGGATCGCCATCTCCATCTTGCCGCCGGGGACGACGATGCAGTTGGGCCGCGACATGAACGAGTCGTGGATCATGGTCAGCAGGTAGGGGAAGTCGATCCCCTTCGGGTCGCGGAAGCGGACGATGAAGAGCGACTCGTCCAGGGTGGGGATGTCCCGGGCGGTGAAGGGGTTCGACGTGTCGACCACGGGCACCCGCTGAAAGTTGACGTGCGTCCGCGAGAACTGCGGCGTGACGAAGTGTACGTAGTCGTGCATGCGCCGCAGGATGGTGTCGGTCGCGGCCTCGACCGAGTAGCCCCTCGCGCGCGTGTCACGGTGGATCTTCTGGATCCACTCCAGATTGACGATGGGCACGACGCCGATGAGCAGGTCGACGTACCGCGCGACGTTGACGCCCTCGGAGCGCACGCCGCCGTGGAGGCCCTCGTAGAAGAGCACGTCGGTGTCTTCGGGGAGCTGCTCCCAAGGGGTGAACGTGCCCGGCGCGTGGCCGCGCGTGGCCGCCTCCTCCTCGTCGTGCACGTAGAAACGGCGCCTGCCGGACCCGGAGTCGCCGTAGGCGCGGAACAGGGCCTCCAGCTCTTCGAAGAGATTGGCCCGGGGGCCGAAATGACTCACCGGGCGTTCGCCCTTGCTCTCGGTCTCCGCGATCGCCAGTCGCATGCCCTCGCGATCGTACTTGTGAAAGCTGTCGCCTTCGATGACGGCGGCGCGGATGCTCTCGCGGTGGAAGATGTGCTCGAATGACCTCTTGACCGTGGTCGTACCGGCGCCGCTGGAGCCGGTGACCGCGATCACGGGGTGCTTGGCGCTCACGTGACGCCCAAGGCCGCGCGCCAGTCCGGATACAACGAATCGGCATCGCCCGGGAAGGACTCGAAGGCGCGCGCCAGCTCGCGCTGCTCCCCGGCGTAGGCGAGCAGGTCGACGCCGGCCGTCCAGGCGTCGACCGACTGACGCAGCGACAAGGCTCCGGCGACCGGCCCGTCGAGGTGGCCGAAGGCGCCGCCCCCCGAGGTCTGCACGACATTGGCATGGCCGAGGTTGGCGAAGAAGCCGGGCAGGCGGAGGGCGTTCATGCCGCCCGAGATCATCGAGCTCGTGGCCTTCATGCCCAGCCACTCCTGGTGATAGTACGGGCCGTCGGCGGAGTCGCGCTCGATCATGTAGGCGATGGCGCGGTCGCTGGGGTCGCCTTCCATCTTGCCGAAACCCATGGTGCCCGTGTGGATGCCGGAGGCGCCCTGCAGGCGCGCCATCTTGGCGAGCACGAAGGCCGTGTAGCCGCGCTGCGACTGCGGCGAGGTGACGGCGCCGTGCCCGGCGCGATGGTAGTGCAGAAACGTGTCGGGGAAGTGGCGCCGGCAGGTGGTGACCGCCGCCGGGCCGGCGACGTAGCCGTCCACGAGAAAGGCGACGTGGTCCTCGTTGCCGGCGAAGGCCTCGAGCACGGCTTCGCCGCGGGCGATCATCTCCATGGGGTCGTCGGCGGTGATGTTCGCCGAAAACAGCTTGGCCGCGCCGGTCTCGTCCTGCGCGCGGCGCATGGCGTCGGCCACCAGGGCCATCGTCTCGCGGTACGGGGCGAAGACCTGGTTGCCCTGGGGCTCGTCGTTCTTGACGAAGTCGCCGCCCAGCCAGAACTGGTGGCAGGCCTCGGCGAAGAGCTCCGGTCGCAGGCCGAGCTTGGGCTTGATGATGGTGCCGACGATCATGCCGCCGTCTTCAAGCGGGCGGCCGAGGATGCGCCAGAAGTCCGCGATGTTCCGCCGCGGCCCGTCGAACGCCTGCAGGTACGCGGGCGGGACGAAGAAGTCGTGCATCTTGGCGTGCTCGACGTCGCCCATACCCTGATTGTTACCGATGGCGAGCGTGAGGAACGAGACGATCATCGCCTTGCCGTCGGTGATGTTGAAGTCGAACAGCTCGAGCGGGTAGGCGATCTTCATCAGCTCGCCGGCCTCGTCCACCTCGTAGACGAGGGCGTCCACCGAGCGCGTGAAGTCGTCGGTGGTGGAGACCTCCACGTTGGTACCCGTGGAGGACTCGGCGGCGAAGTGCGCCGCCGTGGCGAGATACTCGTAGCCCGCCTTGGGCCTCATGCTGTAGGCGCACAGGACGTGCCGGCCCTGCGCCATGAGGTCCGCCTCGCTGAGGTGCAGATCGGCATAACGGTTCGACTGGTCCACCTGTCGCCTCCTTGTCTCCCCGGGCGCTTTCCGGGCTGAAGCCGAATCATCGTTTTCCCTGCCTCGGGAATCCGCAAGCGATGCGCCGCGCCCGCGCGCCGCGGCTCAGGGCTCGGTGAAGACGAAGCCCCGCGCGAACACGCGCTCGCAGGC
>JBAXRL010000192.1:0-5704 GCA_037131205.1 Actinomycetes bacterium
GGCGGGGCTTCCGTATCTCGAGTGGCTGCACGGATGAGGCCCCTGCTCTCGAGCGTCGAGAGCTGGTGGCCGGCAAGGTCAAGGCGCTCATGGAGCGCAGCGCGAGTCGTGACCTCTACGACCTCGCACGCAGGGCCGCGTCAACCCCAGCGCGCTGGATGAGCCGCTCCTGCGCGCGCTCGTGATCCGTGCGATCTCGACGGCCGACCCGTTCCCGGCGGTGCAGGATCCGGTCGAGGCGCTGTCCCGGTTCGCCGCGCCGTCCGATGAACTGGTCGAAGCGCTGCGCTCCGTGCTCGCCGCCGACGACGAGCCGCACTTCCCGGCCATGTGCGAGCGCGTGGCTGCTCTTCTGGCGCCGTGCTCGGCGCTCACGCGCCCCGAGCGCGAGTACTTCCGCCTGCTCGACGAGGAGTCGCGCGCTCAGCCCCAGCTCCTGTTGGCCGCGTGGCCCGACGTGCTCGCGCGGGCGCTGATCGATCCTGCCATGCAGTGGAAGGTCGGCAATCTGAAGAAGCGCATGACTGGGGCGCACCATGACGGGTAGACCGGGCGCAACTGGCGCATCGGCGCCGACAACCTCTTCATGGTCTTCGGCGAACCCGACCTCGAGCTGCGCACCCTGCCTGACGGCAAGCTGCAGGTGGAGCTTCATGGCCTCGACGTCTACGACCCCACCAGCGGCGAGATCCGCGGCTCCTCCACCGACGACAGCGCCTGCTGGTTCGTGGGCAGCGACCGCAACGAGGAGAGCTTCTTCGTCCGTCACGCCTACAGGAAGCTCCAGCGCGCCCTTAAGGCCGAGATCGACGAGGACGCCTGGGCTACGCTCTGTAGCACCGTCAGCCGACTGTTCGACCCGCCGTCGACCGGCAAGATCGCGGTGAAGGTGATCAATCACTACGGGGATGAGGTGCTGAAGGTGTACGAGTGCCGAGCGGCTACGGAAGACCCGCGATGACGTCGTGTGTGTCGCGACTGTTTGGGCCAACTGCTTCGGCATCTGCCGGGCTACGCGGCCCGCGGAATCGCAATTCGGCCCAACCCCAACGAGTGTGGACGACTGCAGTGTCAATACGCTAAGATGTACTTGTTGGCGTCCTGAACCGGAGGTTCCCATGCCGCCGCTCCGCCCTTCCACCGACGTTCGCCCAGTCACCGAGTTCCGCGCGCACACCTCGGCCGTCATCGCGCAGATGCACTCGACCAAGCGTCCGGTGATCCTCACCCAGCACGGACGCAGCGCCGCCGTGCTTCTGGACCCCGAGGCCTACGAGAGCCTGATCGACGAGATCGAGCTGCTCCGCGACCTCGCCGTCTCTGAGGCCCAGATCGCCGCCGGCCAGGTCGTGCCGCACGAGGAGGTCGTGCGCCGCATGCGCGAGAAGTACTCGCTGTGAGGGTCGTCTGGACCGAGCACGCGTACTCCCAGCTCGATGAGGCCATGGCGTTCATCGCCCGCGACCGGCCGGAGACTGCTATGGCCTGGCTTCAGCGCATCCTCGATGAGGGCGCGAGCCTTGCGCAGTTTCCCGATCGCGGCAGGGTCGTGCCGGAGACGTCCCGTCAAGACGTTCGCGAGCTCATCGTCAACCCGTACCGGCTGGTCTATCGGCGCGATGCCGACGTGGTCACGATCACGATGGTGGTGCATGGGCGCCGCCTGCTCGACGTGGAGGATCTGGGCTGACGGGTGGGCCGAACAAGCGCATCGACCTGATGCGCCGGGGCGCTCAGATGTTCCCGCGGCTGGAGAGCGAGACCGACGGTGTTGAGGGACGAGAGGCCGTGATGGCCGTCATCGAAGACCCGGCCTTCACCGATTTTCGCAACATCAACGATGAAGTGGACCAATGAGTGGGTCCGGGATGCGGAGGCATCCAACCGGGAGCTCCTCTTCTTGATCGAGAAGCGCGAAGCCCTGCTTGAGCAGGCCGGCAATGGCCGTGAAGGAAGACAGCATGTCTGCGGGTCATTTCCGCCCTCCTGAGGACAGCCGCCTTCGAGTGCTGACTTCGGCAAGCTGCAGGTTGAGTTGCGCGGTCTCGACGTCTACGACCCCACCAGCGGCGAGATCCGCGGCTCCTCCACCGACGACATCGCCTGCTGGTTCGTGGGCAGCGACCGCAACGAGGAGAGCTTCTCCGTGCGCCAACTTCAGCGGCGCCGTAGAGCCCTGCAAGAAGCTGCAGCGCGCCCTTAAGGCCGAGATCGACGAAAACGCCTGGGCGAGCCTGTATTCCACCGTCAGTCGTCCGTTCGATGCGCCATAGCACGGCAAGATCGCCGTAAGGCCATCAACCACTACGGCGATGAAGTGCTGAAGGTGTATGAAGCGGCGAACCACTGACTTCGCCCAGCGGGCTGGAGGTACTCAGCAGATGAAGACCCGCACCATCCTCGACAAGGTCGACGAGAACCAGCTCTTCGTGCCTGCATTCCGGCGCGAGTACGTCTGGAAGCGAGACGACGCGAAGCTCCTCATCGATTCGCTCGTCAAGCAGTACCCGACGGGTACGATGCTCACCTGAGAGACAGCCAACCCGCCAGAGCTCAAGGGCACCCCATCGGTACGATGAGAGGGAGGGCGCGGTCAAGCTGTTGCTGGACGGACAGCAGCGGGTCACCACTCTGTACATGCTGATCCGCGGCCAGGTTCCGCCTTGCTCCACTGCTCCTGATATCACCATCGACTGGAGTTGGAGTTGCCCCGCTTCCCGCCCACGGGGACGCACGCGACCTACGCTGTCTACTGCCGTTCTGCCGACCTCGCGGGCAACCTCAAGGCTGCAGAGAGTGCCCGCGTGACCGTTGATGCCGGCGGGGCGACGACTATCCTTCCTGGTCGCCGTCACAGGCTCGCGTCCAATGCGCCAGTGCAGCTGAGTAACCCAGCCTCACGCCACGGAATGGGCGACGCTTTGCCGAGGGCAGACTGTTGCGAGTTGGGCGGCCAGCCCCCTGTCGTCGTCGCGAGGACGCTGTCGGGGTAAGCCAGCAGCCACCCATGCGTGACGTTCACGAAGTCAAGGGCGGAGACGTAGTCGGCGCCTGGCTGCTGTGCGCGCCAGGTCGCACCTCCGTCCTCAGTGGCGAGAACGGCGCCCGAGTCGCCCGCCACCCAACCGTGAGAGGTGTCAACGAAGTCCACGGCCGAGAGGCTGGCCTCGGCGATGGCGTACTGCTGCCGCCACGTCGCGCCGCCGTCCGCCGTCGCCATGATCACGCCACCCGTCGGCGTGCCCTCCGCGTCGACGGTCGTGCCGGCCAGCCAGCAGTGCGCGGCGTCGATGCAGTCGACGTCCGTGATCAGAGCCTTCGTTCCCGGATCCTGAAGCCGCCACGTCGCGCCGCCATCGACGGTCGCCAGCAGGACGCTGCCGGATACCCAGCCGTGGTCGGCGTCGGCGAAGCTGACCTGGTCGAGGTTCGCGCTCACGCCCGAGTGCTGGGCGCGCCACGTGGCGCCGCCATCGCTCGTGGCGAGGATCGCCCCATCGGAACCCACCACGCAGCCATGAGTGAGATCGACGAAGTCCACCGCCCAGGCCCTGAGCTGGTCGTCGCGCCGCTGAGCGCTCCAATGCAGGCCGCCGTCATGGGTCGCAAAGATGGCCCCATGTCCGGCGGCCCAGCCGTGCTGCGGGTCGACGAAGTCCAGCGCGTAGACGAGGTCCTTCCGGCTCTTGGTGAACCGGTGCGTCTGCCACGTGGCGCCGCCATCGCTCGTCGAGGAGAGGTAGCTGAGCCAGGCGGCGCTGTTGGGCAGATTGCGGAGCACCCAGCCGTTCTGCGCGTCGCAGAAGCTGATGTCGTAGTTCACGGTGGATGTGCCGTCGCGCCGCTTCCAAGTGGAGCCGCCGTCGTCCGTGGAGACGATCAGCCCGATGGAGCCCACCGCTACGGCACGACGGAGGCCGCTGAGGTCGATGGCCGCCAGACTCCGAGGCGCCGTGTCCCGGACCCGGAAGTCCCGTTCCTGCCAATGGGCGCCCCCGTCCGTCGTGGTCATGATCGCGCCGACGCGTTCTGAGGCCCACCCCGCGACCATGCCGTGCCTGCGGTCACTGAAAGAGACGGCAACAGCCCCGAACCCGGAGCCCAGATCCTGCCTCTGCCAGGTCGCGCCGCCGTTCGCCGTGGCCAAGACGACGCCGAGCGAGGAAGTGGACGCAAACCCGACCGCCCAGCCGTGCCGCGCGTCCGCGAAGCAGACGCCCGTGAGCCTCGCCCTCGTCCCCGAGTGCTGCGCCCGCCAGGTCCGGCCGCCATCGATGGTGCGAAGGACGCTGCCCTGGGCGCCGACGGCCCAGCCGCGCGCGGCGCTCGCGAAGGAGGCGGCGAGCAGCTTCTTCGTCGTGCCGGAGCCCCGGCGCCGCCAGGTGGCGCCGCCGTCCACCGTGCGCAGGATCGTGCCGGCGTCCCCCACGGCCCAGCCGTGAGCGCGGTCGACGAAGGTCACCGCGTTGAGGCCGCTCTGCACGCCGGCGTCCTGTGGATGCCAGGTGAGGCCGCCGTCGGTGGTAGCGAGGATGACGTTGCCGACGTCGTGGTAGCTAGCGTCCAAGCTTGCCCCCACCGCCCAGCCGCACTCGGCGTCGGCGAAGCTCAGGCCCCGGAGCGAGGCGTCCGTCCCGGAGGCCTGCGTGCTCCAGGTCTTGCCGCCGTCGGCGGTGCGCAAGAGCGTGCCACCCTCGCCCGCCGCCCAGGCCTCTGACGCGCCGACGAACACAACGGCCCTGAGCGAGTTGTGCGGCGCCGGCGTCTGCCAGACCCAACCGCCGTCGCCGGTGTCGACAGCAGCGGGGGTAGGCGCAGGCAGCACCAGGGCGAGCGTGAGCAGGATCGGCGCAAGGAAGAGGAGCTTGTAGATGCGCCGCCGCACTGTGGGATTCCCGGTGGTGGTCGCGTGCTGCCCCATGTGACGCCCCCAATCACAGGCGCAACTCGATGAGCCACGCCGTTTGTCGTGCCGAGCGGGACCAGTGTAACGGATGCGGATACCTGGGCACGGAACCGCCTTATGCGGTGACCTCCATGCCGCGGCGAGCGTACCACGCCGCGGTCGATGATCTGCTCCTTGAAAGGCGCCGCGTCCCCGTTGCCGCGGCGGCGCAACTCGACCACACGCTGACGGCGCACCCTCAGACCCGGCCGCCGGGATGACCGCTCGCGATGGCGATTGGCACGACGCCGATCATGACGGCCGACGGTGAGCGCCCAAGCCTCGGCGCGATCGACTGCGAGCGGCTGGGCGCCCGCGAGCCGTTCCACGACGGTGGGCGGGCGCTTGGCTTCGACGTGCTCGCTTTCTGGCGGTGGAGCACATCGGACCTGGTGAGCAACGCCACACGGGGCGCGCTCGCCGAGCACCTCGTCGCGCAGGCGCTGGGCATCTCGCACGGCGGCGTGCGGGAGGAGTGGGCCGAATGTGACCTGGAGGCGCCGGACGGCACGCTGGTGGAGGTCAAGTCGGCGGCGTACATCCAGAGCCGGCGCCAGGAGCGCCTGTCACAAATCTCCTTCCGCGATCGCGACTACGAGGAGCAGGCCATGCGAGTCAAGTACTTCGCCGACACCGACACCACGTTGGTCGAGCTCGCCGACGGACCGCCGGTCGAAACACGCGAGCTCGACGAGAACATCTAGCTCGACCTGGATGCCGACGGGCACATCGTCAGCCTGACCATTGAGCACGCTCAGA
>JBAXRL010000193.1:0-5680 GCA_037131205.1 Actinomycetes bacterium
CCGACCTCGTGGCCGGCGTGGTGCTGGCCGCCATCCTCGTGCCCCAAGGCATGGCATACGCCGAGCTGGCCGGCCTCCCAGCCGTAACCGGCCTGTACACGACGATCGCCTGCCTCGTTGCCTACGCCATCTTCGGCCCGTCACGCATCCTCGTCCTGGGGCCGGACTCTTCTGTCTCGCCGCTGATCTTCGCCGCCATCGTGCCGCTGCTCGCCGGCGGCGACCCCGCGACCGCCATCGCCCTCGCCGGGATGATGGCCCTGATGGTCGGCCTCATCGAGATCGGGCTGGGGTTCGGCAAGCTCGGCTTCGTCGCCGACCTGCTCTCGAAAGAGGTGCAGGTCGGCTATATGAACGGCCTCGGCATCACCATCATCGTCGGCCAGCTGCCCAAGCTGTTCGGCTTCTCGACCGACGGCGACACGTTCATCGAGGACGTCAAGGCGTTCTTCCAGGGCCTCGACCAGACCGACGCGACGACGCTGACCGTCGGTCTCGCCTGTCTCCTCGTCCTGCTCGGACTGCCACGGCTCACGCGCCGCGTGCCGGCGGTGCTGGTGGCCGTCATCGGCGCCACCGTCGTGTCGGCGGTGCTCGGGCTCGCCGAGGAGGGTGTGAAGACCGTCGGCGCGCTGCCACAGGGCGTGCCCACACCGTCCTTCCCCTGGACCAGCTTCAGCGACGTCGGGCCGCTGCTCATCGCGGCGGTGGGCATCACGCTCGTGTCGCTGACCGACACCATCGCCACAGCGACGAGCTTTGCCGCGCGGCGCGGTGACGAGGTCGATGCCGACCAGGAGATGATCGGCATGGGCGCCGCAAACCTCGCCGCCGGTCTGTTCCAGGGCTTCGCCGTGTCGACCAGCGGCTCGCGCACCGCCGTCGCCGAGCAGTCCGGCGCCAAGAGCCAGGTGACCGGCCTCGTGGGCGCCGGCCTGGTCGCCGTGCTCCTGCTGTTCCTCAACGGGCTGCTCGCCGACCTGCCCCAGACGACGCTGGCCGCTGTGGTCATCGTCGCGGCCCTGTCGCTGATGGACTTCGGCATCCTCAAGCGCTACTTCAAGGTGCGCAAAAGCGCGCTCGCGCTCTCCCTGGTGGCCACCATCGGCGTGGTGCTCTTCGGCGTGCTGTGGGGGATCGTCATCGCTGTGATCCTGGCGATCCTGCTGTTCTTCCGGCGCAACTGGTGGCCGCACGGCTCCGTGCTTGCGCCGGTCGATGGGGTTCCCGGATGGCACAGCATCGAGACCTACCCGGACGCCCCCCAGCTCCCGGGACTCCTTGTCTTCCGCTGGGAGGCCCCGCTCTTCTTCGCCAACTCCGGGATCTTCCGCCAGCAGATCCGCCGCCTCGTGCGCGAGTACGAGCCTGCCTGGGTCATCCTTCAGTGCGAGGCCATCACCGACATCGACGTCACTGCAGCGGAGATGCTCGAACAGCTCGACAAGGAGCTCAACGCCACCGGGGTCCACCTGGCGTTCGCCGAGCTGCGCGACCGCCTACAGGACCTCACCCTGCGCTACGGGCTCTTCGAGACCCTCGACCGCGACCACTTCTACCCGACGTTGAAGGCCGCCATCAGAGACCTCCAGGGGATTGGCCCTCTGCCGGCGGACGAGGAACTGCCCGGCCGGCACAGACATCTGCACACAGAGCACGACGGGCACCGCTCCGACGACGCCGCGACGTCCTGAGGTGGCGGCTGGCCGGGTGCTCTCGCAGTGGCCGCTCAGCCGCCGCCACGAGCCTCAACGAGCTGACGGCGGTCCCACTTCCGAGAAGGCCACCCGTGCCGGCAGAGTAGCCGCATCGCAAGGTGAAGCATCTCGTCCGGCTTCGCCAGGGGTTTCGCGTCCTGACCGCGAACCGAACCTGGACGTGAGGCTCATCGGTTCACCGGCCACGAGTCGCGGGAGCGACTCCTACGTGCCTTCGGCGAGCAGTGCGAGGTAACGGTCGTAGGCGAACGCGCGATTGCGTTTCTTCCCGGTCAGCTCGCGCACGATGCCCAGTTCCACGAGCAGTTTCATGCCGTCTGAGGCGCCGGGGAAGGACAGGCCTGTGCGCTGAGCTGCGCGGGGCAAGGTGAGGACCGGGCGCGAGGTGAGCGCTTCGCAGACGCGCAGGGCGGACCCGGCCCGGCGGCCCTGCCCCTGGACGAGCTCGCGATCGGCGGCGAAGACCGCCACCAGCCGCCGCGCCGTGCTGACGGCGCCGTGGGCCGTCTCTTCGACACCCCGGAGGAAGAACTCGATCCAGGCCTCCCAGTCGCCGTCGCGGCGCACGGCGTCGAGCAGCCGGTAGTACTCGGCGCGGTTCTCCTTGAAGTAGAGACTCAGGTAGAGAAGTGGCTCGCTGAGCACGTCCGCGTTGCAGAGGATCAGCGTGATGAGCAGGCGTCCGACGCGCCCGTTGCCGTCGAGGAAGGGGTGGATCGTCTCGAACTGCAGGTGCGCCAGGGCCGCCTTGATGAGCACTGGCAAGTCGTCGCTGTCGTCGTGCAGAAAGCGCTCAAGGTCCGAGATGCAGTCCGCCACGGCGATGTGCGGCGGCGGCACGAAGACCGCGTTGCCCGGGCGCGTGCCGCCGATCCAGTTCTGGCTGCGGCGGAGCTCGCCGGGGTCCTTGTCGCTGCCGCGGCCGCGGGCGAGCAGCTTGGCGTGCACCTCGCGGATGAGGCGCGAGCACAGCGGGAAGCCCCCTCGCAGGCGCGCGAGGCCGTGATCCAGCGCGCTCACGTAGCCCGAGACTTCGACGACGTCATCGAGGGGGGCGCCGGGCGCCTGTTCCATCTCGAAGAGCAGGAGGTCGGAGAGCGAAGACTGCGTGCCCTCTATCTGTGAAGAGAGCACCGCCTCTTTGCGCACGTAGCTGTAGAGGAAGAGATCGGTGTCCGGAAGCAGGGCGGAGACGCTGTCCAGTCTGCCAAGGGCGAGCAGCGCGCGCTCCATGAGTGGTTGGATCGGACCGCTGAGATCGAGTGCGGGCTGGGGCGGCAAGGGTCGCGGGATGAAGGCGCGCACCGTCTCGCCGCCGACGGCCGTGACTTCATAGGCGCCTGTTGAGCTCCGCTTCACGTGCTTGCCTCGTATTCAGCCGAGCTGGATAACCGCTGGAGCTATTAAGACTTCGGGCCGAAGTCTAAACTATTGCGGTCCGCCGAGCGAGCATCACACGTGCAGGGCCGAGCATCCGGCGGCCGGGCCTGCTCGTGATGGCCGGCGAGCCGCAGGAGCCGGGCTTCCCGGTCGAAGACTGGACGTGGGAGGCGCGGCGGGTGAAGAGTACCCTGCGCCGGGAGCAGACGTGCGAGCGCCGGCAGCGGACTGGACCGAGAGAAGCACCCGGCCGTCAGCGTCACGAAACGGGCGCCCGGCTCAGGCCCTCTTCTGGTACAGCCGGGTCACGTCGCGGATCGGGATCGCCAGGTAGATCGCGATGAGCAGATAGATGATGACGCCGAGCTTCGGCGACAGCAGCCCCAGCGCACCGCCGGCGATGTAGGCGATGAGGCCGGGCAGCAGCTGGTACTTGACCCGGGCCTTCTCCTTGCGCTCGTCATCGAGGTCGTCGCCGAACAGACCTCCGTTCTCGGCGTGCCGCCCCATGATCAGAAGCATGAGCGTCATCATCAGCAGCACGAGGCCGTAGAACACCACCGCCACACGCTCACCCGGTACGTCGCCGGCAAACTCGCTCATGATGCGGGTGGGGAACGGCAGGAAGGCGCAGAACAGCAGCAGCACGAGGTTGAGCCGCATGAAGACGCCGTCGATGTAGTCGAGCGCGTCCACCAGCGCGGAGTGCTCCATCCACACCGCGCCGATAGTCATGAACGAGATGAAATAGGCGAGGTAGACCGGCCACTCGTGCAGGAGCTCACTGAGCAGATGCTCGCCCTTGACCGCAGGCACGGCGATCTCGAGCACGAGCAGGGTGATGGCGATGGCGAAGACGCCGTCGCTGAACGCCTCGAGGCGGTTCTTCTTGTGCTTGATCTTCGCCGGGCCCTGCTGCGCCGCCATCTCCGCTCCCCTTCTGCCTGGGCCGGACCCCCGCGGGCCGGCGCTGATTGTCTTGTCAACTGACGGCGGGCGGGCGCCCCATCTTCCGCGCCCGCCCGCCGTCCGCTCTTGAGGCGAAGCCTCTACTTCTCGTGCTTGCTGGCGCCGAAGGCGTGCTTGAGGTCTTTCTCCTGCTCCTCGGTGAGGTTGGAGCGTACCAGCGTGGCGTTGGTGCCCTCCACGGCGGCGAGGAACTTGTCCTCGGTCATCTGGCCGATGAGCAGGAACCAGCCGGCCTTGCCCGGCGGCACGGCGTCGCCCATCTGCTCGAGGACTTCCTTGTTCATGCCGGTCTTGCCGAGCTTGCCGAAGAGACCGCCCATCGCGGCTCCAATAGCGAGCCCGAGGAAGGGCACGAAGAAGAGCAGGCCGAAGAGCATGCCCCAGAAGGCGCCGCCCAGGGCGCCGGCGCCGACCAGGCTGTGACCGTGCTTGACGTGCGGCTTGCCGTCCATGTCGCGCACCACTTCGGCGGCGTCCTGCAGCTGCACGATCATGTCCTTCTGCATCTGCGCCAGGGCGATGCCGAAGCGGTCGGCCTCCATCTCGTTCTCGAAGCCGAGTACCATCAGTTCACTCACAGTTTCTCCTTGTGGTGTGTGATCGAAGGCAGATCCAAATGAGAATCATACCCCCGAGGGTCGAACGGGGGGCGAGAGATCGCCCTCGCCCCCCTCCCAGCATCCGGGGCCTGCGACCTGGCGGCCGCGTCCGGGCTGTAGACGCCACGCGTCAGCGACCGCGACCGGCCCGCCGGTCGTCACGGCGACCGCTTCGCCGACCCACGCCATGAGCCACCACGGCCGCGGTGCCGACCACGGCGGCGGTGCGCACGACCGGTCTGCCGATCACGCCCCGTCCTCTGCGTCCTGGGCCAAGAGGCATCTCAGGCTCCTTCCGTTGCTGCGACGTCCCCGGACGCCTCGAGGGCGGCGAGGATCGACTGGATCGGGATGCGCCCGCTGGCCACGAGCTGGCCACCCGAGCGGCGGATCGACGAGGCGAACGGCGCCGCCCAAGTGTTCTCCCAGACGAGCGCGGCGGCGACGGTGCCGGGCTCGAGCGCCGCGGCGATGTGGTCGACGTCCTCCTCGGTGAGCAGCTCCGCGAGCTCGAAGCCGAAATCACGCAGTGCGCCGGCCGCGCCGTCCTCGAAATCCTCCACTTCGAACGCATCGACGGCCCCGTCCTCGTCCTTGGTGATAATGAGCAGGTCGAGGACGCGCACGATGCCTCCCTCGACCAGCGACCTCAGCTTATCCCCCATCTCGCCCGTGAAGGCGGCCTTGCCTGCGGGGAACTCCACGACCAGGTAATCGATCGGGCCCAGCTCATCCATGACAATGTCGTTCATCGGCACTCCAGTCCTTGTCGTGTCTTCACGTCTCTTATCACGCCGTCTGCGATGAACCCTTCATGCGGTCGCGGTTGCCATACGCTCCGCCGGAGTAGAAGCTGATATCCACTATCACGGCGAGCCCGATCCACAGCCAGTCGATCCCATGCACTCCGCCGGGCGACACGAGCACCCACATCATCGTCGTCCACGGCGCGAAGATGATGCCGATGACGGGCCACAGCCAGCTGCTGAAGGCGGCGTCCCAGCGTCCCGGCTG
>JBAXRL010000194.1:0-5649 GCA_037131205.1 Actinomycetes bacterium
GGGCTCACTGGCGATCTCGACGATCTTCTTCTCCCTGATGGCGGCGATCTTCGCCCTCACCCAGTACCTGCAGTTCGCGCACGGCTACAGTGCGCTCCAGGCGGGGGCGACGATGATCCCGCTGGCGCTCGGGCTGATGCTCAGCGCCATCAACAGCAGCCGCTTCGTGGTCGCCTTCGGCACGAAGCGTGTCGTGGCCGTCGGCATGGTTCTCTTGGCGCTGGTGCTCTCGGCAACCGTCTTCTGGACGCCCGGACTCTCGGTCTGGCTGATCGCCGCCTGGCTCTTCGTCCTCGGCCTCGCGATGGGCGTTGTGATGGCTCCCGCGACCGACGCCGTGATGGGCTCAGTGCCCCCGGCCAAGGCGGGCGTCGCCTCGGCGATGAACGACGTGACGAGGCAGGTCGGCGGAGCCCTCGGGGTCGCGGTCATCGGCTCGCTCATCGATACCGTGTACACGAGCCGCATCGGCGACGCGACGGCCGGCCTGCCGCCGGCCCTGCGCGGCCTCGTGGAGCAGTCGGTCGGCGCCGCCGACGCGGTGGCGGCGCGCCTGCCGTCGTCCGTGGGGGCGCACCTCGCCGCGGCGGCGGCGGACGCGTTCACGACCGCCTTGGGCTACGGGCTGCTGGCCGCCGCGGCAATCGCTCTGCTCGGCGCCGGCATCGTGCTCTGGAAGCTGCCCGCGCGCCACGCTGCCGCGCCCGCGACGATCGAGGTGGACGGCGCCTTGGCGCCGGCGGCGCTCGAGTGACGAGGCGGGTGGGGGCGGGGGTGGCGGACACTGGGCGCAGCGCCGGCGGGCGACGTCCGTGGTGACGTTCCTTTGTCACCACCCCGCCGTTCACCTGCCACCACGAGCGCCTGTCCGCGAAGCACGGCCTTCTGCCTGAGGACCTCGACATCGAGTACTTCCGTGCCTCTGAAGACAGGCAAGTCGTGTGCAGCGTTGTCTTCAGCGCGATCGCGGACCACCGCGACTCGTTGGCCGCCTCCTCGCCCGGCCCATCGTCGTCGTTGCGTGACCGGGGATCCGCCTCGCCGCTCATCGGGCGGAGAGGGGCGGCAACACACCAGAGCCTTCAGGGCTTGCCAGGCTCTCGTGCTTGACAGATATCACGCCGATGACCAGTATGGTCATATGGTCGTTACCAGCGTTGCCACCCTCAAGGCGTCCCTCAGTGAGATCCTCGCCGGCGTGAAGGCCGGCGAGGAAGTGATCGTCACCGAACGCGGCCGGCCCGTGGCGCGCATCGTGCCCTACGAGCCGGGCGGCGCGGAGCTGGACGACCTGGTCCGTACAGGTCAGGTGCGCCGGTCTCGGAGCCACCTGCCGGCGGATTTCTGGACCGGCCCGAGGCCCGCCGACCCGGGCGGACGCCTGCTCCAGGCGCTGCTCGAGGAGCGCGAGACCACCCGGTGAGGTTCTGGGACTCTTCGGCCCTGATCCCCATCGTCGTCCGGGAGGGTCGCTCCCCGCTGGTGGAGACCCTGGCGACCGACGATCCCGAGATGATCGTGTGGTGGGCCAGCCCGGTGGAGTGCGGGAGCGCCGTTCACCGCCTGCGCCGGGAGGGAGTGTTCACCCCGACCGCGGCCGCCCAGGTGCTCGCGGGGCTCGCGGCGGTGCTGGACGCCGCCAATGCCGTGCAACCCGGTGATGAAGTGCGCGCCAAGGCCCTCCGCCTCCTCCGCGTCCACCCCCTCCGGGCCGCGGACGCCCTTCAGCTCGCGGCCGCCCTGCTGTGGACGCGGGAGCGCCCCGGCGGCAGGGATTTCGTGTGCCTGGACGAGCGACTGCGAACCGCGGCGGCCATCGAGGGGTTCCAGGTCCTGCCTGTGGCGCTCTGAGCCCACGGTCGGGCGCCACACCGGCAAGCGCCGAGGCCGGCGCCTGGGGATCTGAGGCGAGCGCCGGCGAAACGGCGCAGCGCCATCGATTGACTCGGCGTTCCACGCGCCGGACATCGATGTCGGGGCTCCTGACAGCCTCCCTCACCCATGCACCCGCCCGGGCGGGGCGCGCCCCGGGCCGAAGCCCGAGGGAGGTAGAAGCAAAGAGCAGCGCTCGGCGTCACGGACGTCACGCGGTGACGCTGCCGTTGTCGGCACGGGTCGAGGCTCTCTTCCGCGGCGATTCTTCCCTCCGCGTTGTCAGCCGGCTGGCCGCGGTTCGGATCAGCGATGATTCACCGCGCCGCCCGGTCGCGGCGTGGTCCGGGCGCGCTGGAGGAAGGCCCCGCGCCTGTGCGCCATGGGCACGACGCGGAGGCGGAGCTCGACGGCGAGGCGGACCGTCTCGGCGTCGTGCCGGCCAAAGTGGCGGCGGCGGAGTGAGCCCGGCTCAGTGAGTCCGGCTGCGCGGCTTCGGCCCCTCGCGTACACTGAGATCGGGCAGCTCGGCGAATCTGCGCCGCGCCCGGACGAGGAGCAGGACATGGGGTGGCTTGACGAGATCCCGCGCGAAGAGATCGACTGGGGACCGACTATCGACGAAGCTGCGTGTTGCGACGGCTGTCGAGTGTGCCTCGACTTCTGCAAGCAGGGCGTGTACGACCTGGTCGATGACAGAGTCCGTGTGGTGCGGCGTACAGCCTGCATGGTCGGCTGCTCGCACTGCGCCGGCCTCTGCGAGGCCGGCGCCATCGCCTTCCCCTCGCTCGAGGACCTGCGCAAGGCTCATCCGCGACCGTGAGCGGCCGCGCAGGGTCATCGATCCCGCGGCCGATCGAGGCTGAGGCGCCGTCGATGCCGGCGCCCGTGCACGCTGACGACCTGCGCAAGGTCTACGTCGAGCCCACCAACGCCTGCAATCTGAGCTGCACGACCTGCGTGCGCCACGCCTGGGACGAGCCCGAGGGATTCATGGAATGGGCGACGTTCGCGGCCGTGGTGGACGGGCTTGCGGGCGTCGCGGGCGAGAATCTGCCTGCCGGCGACGGCGGGGGCGGCGCGGCCGCAGGCGCGCACGCCGCCGGCATGATAGCTTTCATGGGCCTCGGCGAGCCGCTGCTGCACCCGCGCTTCCTCGACATGGTGCGGCTCGCCAAGGCGCGTGGTCTGCGCGCCGAGGTGACCACCAATGCGTTGCTGCTCGACGACGAGATGGCCGCCGGTCTGCTGCGGGCCGGCCTCGACCAGCTCGTGGTCAGCATCGACGGCGCCTCCGCCGAGGCCTTCGGCCGCGTGCGCTCCGGCGCCTCCCTCGACAAGGTCGTCGAGAACGTCCGCCGCCTGCACGACGGGCGCGGCCCCAACTATGGGCCCGGCATGAGCATCGGCATCGAGTTCGTGGCGATGCGCTCCAACGTCGGCGAGCTGCCGGGTCTGAACCGGCTCGCCGCCGAGATGGGCGCCACCTTCATCATCGTCAGCAACGTGCTCGCCTATACGCCTGAGCTGCAGGACGAGACGCTCTACGATCACCGCGTGACCGCCTCGGAGGGCGGGGAAACAACCGCGGCGCCGCGCTGGCAGCTGCCCACGTTCGATTGGGACGAGGAGGTCGGCGCGGCGCTTGGGCGCGCACTCGCGCGCTCCGGTCCGGTCGACTTCGCGGCCGGTGGCGGGGCCGGTGGCGCGAGCGGCGTCACCGGCCATTGCCCCTTCGTCGAGGCGCGCGCCTGCGCCGTCGCCTGGCACGGCGGCGTCAGCCCGTGTCCGCCGCTGCTGCACACGTACACGTGTTTCGTACGCGGGCGCGAAAAGCGGATGACGCGCTGGGAGGTCGGGCGCCTGCCCGACGAGCCTCTGGCGGCGATCTGGGCGCAGCCCGCCTACGCCGCCTTCCGCGAGCGTGTGCGCCGCTTCGACTTTCCGCCCTGTACCGACTGCGGCTGCGAGCTGGCCGAAGGCAACGAGGAGGACTGCTTCGGCAACCCGCACCCCGTGTGCGGCGACTGCCTCTGGGCGCGCGGCATCGTGCGCTGCGCCTGAGGCCGAGCGATCATGATCTCAACGGGGACCGGCGACGGGCCGGCGACGTCGCTGCGCTATGCGCGGCCGAGCAGATCCTCGCCGAAACGGGCGATGCACTCCCTGGAGAGCTCCGCGGGCGTGTACGAGTGCGCCTGGGTGCCGTAGTCCAGGACCGCATACGAGGCGGTGAGCGCCGCGACGCGACCGAAGTCGCGCGGCGCCGCGCCGCGCGCGAGCCCCCAGGCGATGCCGGCGAGATAGGCGTCGCCGGCGCCGGTGGGATCGCTGATCTGCGCGTGAGGCACGATGTCGATCTGCGTCGTGCCCTCGCTGGTCGCGATCCGTGAGCCCTTGTCGCCGAGGGTCGTGACGACGATCTGGGCGAGCTCGAGCAGGCCGTCGACGGTGTGGCCGGTCTTGTCGGCGATCAGTTCCATCTCGTAGTCGTTGCCGACCACGCAGGTGGCGCCCGTCACGGCATCGACCAGCCGCTCGGGCGAGAGGCTGACCGTCTGCTGGCCGGGGCAGAAGACGTAGGGGATGCCGCGCCGGCGGCACTCACCCGGGTAGTGCGACATGGCGTCCGGGTTGTCGGGCGTGATCACGACCAGCGAGATGTCGCTATCGACGTCGTCGAGCGAAAAGCCGCCGGCCTGACGCATGGCGCCCGGGTAGAAGCCGGTGATCTGGTTGTTGTCGAGGTCGGTGGTGATGAAGGCGCTCGCCGTGAGCTCGTCGGGGACGTGGAGGACCGCCGAGGTGTCGACGCCCTTGCTCTCGAGCCGGGCGCGGTAGTCGCCGAAGTCGTCGCCGACCGCGCCGACGAGGAGGGGCCGCTCGCCCATCAGCGCCAGGTTGTACGCGACGTTGGCGCCGGCGCCGCCGTGCTGCTTCTTCATCGACTCGACGAGGAAGGAGACGCTCAGCATGTGGACCTTCTCGGGCAGGATGTGGTCCTTGAAGTAGCCTGGGAAGTCCATGATGTTGTCGAACGCGATCGATCCGGTCACAACGATGACCACTGGTGGTACCTCCAATCGTATGGCGCGTGAGAACGAGTCGCGGCGAGCTCCCGGGCCGCGCTCCGCGGCGCCCTCAGCATCGGTTCAGCGGCTCTGGCCCATCTCGTGCTCCAGCTCTTCTTTGGCGTTGACCATCGCGGTCTTGAACTGCATGGGCTTGCGGATCTGCTTCAGGTTGTTGATGCCGGCGGCCGCCGCGGCGGTGAGCACGATGATGTCGCCGTAGTCGAGCATGCGGCCGACAATGGACTGCTTGAGCACCACATCGGTGAGCTTCTCGAGGGACGAGTCGGCGACGCGCTTGCTCAGCACTCCCGTGGATTCGACGACGCGCCGGTTGGTGAGCACGTAGATGTTCATGCGCCACGAGAGAAAGCCCCAGGCGAGACGTACCGCCGGGACTGCGAGGATGAGCAGCAGCCACCATACCCAGCCGGCGTCGGGGATGAGCCACACCTTGAGCACGACGATGAGCGCCAGGACCACGGCCGCGAAGACGATCCACTTGACCATCTCGGCGACGAAGAAGATCCAGTGGTGACGCTCCGTGTACAGGATCTTCTCGTTGGCTCCCAGTTGCTGCTTGAGGTACTCGATGCTCACGTGCCCTCCCTCGCGGTCGTGTCGGCTGCAACCTATCACGAAGGTCGGGCGGCGTAACGCCGCCGCGGCCGGCGCGGCCGGCGGCGGGCGCCGGGCGGCGGGCGCG
>JBAXRL010000195.1:0-5615 GCA_037131205.1 Actinomycetes bacterium
GTACGCGCGCGACACCGCCGCCTACCAGATGTTCTACGAGATCATCCCGCACATCCTGCGCGACGAGGAGCTGCGCCCGCACCTGCGCGACCTCTTCGACTGGTACCGTAAGCTCGACGCCTGGGCGCTCGGCGCCGGGCAGGGCGGGCAGCCGCCAGCGCGGCTCGAGCCGCTGGCGCTGCTCGCCGTGGCGCTCGCCGACGGGGTCGCGCTGCAGGTGCAGGCCGATCCGGACCTCGACATCGGTCCAGCCTTCGACCTCTGGCGGGCGCTCGTCTTCGGGTACCTGAGCGCCGGCGGGGCGTCGCCTGACGGCGACGCCTGACCGGCGCGGGCCGACGGCGCCGCTTCAGTCGCGCAGCTCGGCGTCGGCCGCCGCGACGATGCGCCGCAGCTCCGCCTGCTTGTCCTCGCTCAGGGGCTCCGGCACGTAACCTTCGAGGATCGCGACGCCCCGCTCCCGCGCGACCTCCAGCGAATCGCGGTAGTGCATGCCGTCGGCGCCGATCTGCTGCCCGATGGAGCGCTCCACCGTCTCCTTCATGTGCCGGCGCGTGTGCGCCTGCGCCAGGAAGTGCCCCCCGGGACCCACGGCGTCGATGACGTCGAGCGCCAGTTCCTCCTCGCTGAATTCGAGGTCGCGGAAGGCGTTGGCCGCCCGGTGGTACAGGTCGTCGTCGAGCATCATGTGCTCGGGCGTGAAGAGCTGATAGCGGTTGGTGAGCCCGATGGTGGTCATGAGCTCCGCGCCCACGAGGCCGGCGAGCATCACCGTGTGCGCCGTCTCGGCGGCCGCCAGCCACGTGCCCGGGAGGTCGTCGTCGGTGCCCGCGTAGCCGGTCATGGACGGGAGCCCGAAGTGGTGCACGAGCTCGCTGGGGAGGAAGAGGCCGCGGTGGTTCAGCGGCGCCGTGACGAGGGCGGCGGTGCGCGGGTCGGCGTGCACGGGCAAGGGGAAGAGGATGACCGGCGCGCCGGGATGCGCGAGCTGCACAAGCACGGTCGCGCTGAGCAGCTCGGCGAAGCCCATCACGAGGGCGCCGGCCTTGGTGGCCGGCGCCGTCGTGCCGTAGGTGGGCATGGTGACGAAGCTCACCGGTACGCCGGCGGCGGCGAAGACGAGCGCCGCCTCGATGCCGTCCTTGTCGTTGACCAGCGGCTGCACCGTGCCGATGAGGTCGCTCATGACCGGCCGGCGGCGGAGCTGCTCCGGCCCTCCCGCGACGACCGCGGCCATCTCGACGGCGTACCGCGCCGCGCGCTCGCCCTGCACCATGCCTTGCAGGTGCTTCACGGTGTTGCCCCAGCCGACCTCGAGCTCGTGCAGCTCGTGGGTCGCGCCGCAGTCACCGGCGGCGACGGTGGGCCACCAGAACTGCACCGCGCCGAGGTAGTCGGTGAGGCGCGTGATCGCCGCCAGGTCGGCCTTTGTGGACTGGCGTCGCACGCCGCTGCGCCAGTCTATGACCTCGGTGCCGCAACCGTTGGTCGTGTTGAACGTGTCGGGGCTCGCGAGGTCGAGGTCGAGGGCGCCGTCTCGCGAGCCGAGGACGAAGCTGCGCGGCGCCTTCGCCAGCGCCCCCTTCACGAGTTCGGGGGAGAAGCGGACCACGCCGCTGCCGCGGTCGATGGTGGCGCCGTGTTCCTCGAGGATATCGAGGGCCTTGGGCGAGCCGAAGCGCACGCCGGTGCGTTCGAGCACCTGGAGGATGGCCTGCTCGTAGCGCCCGAGGATGCGTGCGTCGTAGAACGACACGCGGAAATCCGCGCCCAGGGGGCAGAGGGGCTGCCGCTGGGCGAGGTCGAGGCCGGCGTCAGCCATCGATGCCGGCCCGGCGGCGAAAACGCTCCACGGAGTTGATGGGTACGCCCAGCACGTCGGCGATGTGGAACTTCGCCTCGAGGCCGCCGGGCTCGTTGGCGTAGGTGAGGTCCTGCACGGGGATGCGGCCGAGGCCGAGCTCCCCGCGGATCTCGTGCATGGCCACCGGGTCGGCGAGGTCGCGAAGGCTGCAGCCGAGCTTGCCGGCCACGTATTCCTTGGCTTGCGTGAGGCGCATGCCCCGGGTGATCTGCAGGCGGGCTACCAGGTCTCCAGCAGTCCGCATCCCGCCCATCCCCGAGGCCAGCGCGTGAGCCGACGCCATGCCGAGTGGGTCGCCGACGCCGACCTACAAGCCGTCCAGCTTGAGGATGTCGACGAGGGCGCGGGAGGCCCGCGCCGTGGCGTCGGCCGGCGGATACGCCGACATCGGCACGCCGCCGACGCCCATCCCGACGTTCATGTGTACGGGGATCGTGGCCGCCGCCATGCACGGCTTGACAATGGTACACGCGCGGGCGACGTTCCAGGCCACGGACTTTGTGGTGTTGACGTTGACCGCCGGCCCGAAGATGGTGGCCCCGGCGGCGGTGGCCACGGCGAGCTGGTCCCTGGGCCACATGCCGGCCAGGCGGCGGCCCTCGAACTCCAGCTCGCCGTGCATGCCGAGCACGCACTCGCCGGCCATGCCGACCTCGATGCCCGCGTCGGGCCACGCCGCGCGGATCTGGCGCACGGCGTTGAGGGTGGCGAGCAGGTCGCCGTCGCCGGCGGCCCCCGAGGTGTCGAAGTCGAGGCCGTCGGCGCCGGCCTCGAGCATGGCCTCCGCCACGTGTACCATGTCGCGGGTGGCGTACACGCCGGCCTCCACCTGCGAGGCGCGCGCCTCGGCGATCCTGCCCAGGGGCAGCAGCTCGGACCAGTTGGGGCAGGGGCCGTCGGGCATGGAGTAGCGCCCGAGGTCCGGCATCGCCCCGTAGTTGAGCGGCGCCACGACCATCATCTGGGCGTCCTTCATCGCCTGCGTCTCGAACGAGAGCACCGTCTTCACAGCCTTGTAGGAGTAGTCGTGATGCCACAGCTCCACGGAGTCGGCGCCGTGGTGGTTCTGGTAGACGATCAGGTCGCTGACGGGCGTGCCGGCGTCGGCGTTGCCGCAGCCGTCGAAGCTGAGGACGACCTCGTCGCCCATGTCCACCGCCGAGAACTTGGCCTCCGAGGCGAAGATGTCCAGGAGGTGGGCGATCTCGTGGTCGCCGAGGAGCGGCGCTTTGGAGCGCCTGGCGCCCAGCTCGCTGCCGGCGACGAGGTCGGCCTCGATCTCGCTGCGCGTCATCTCGATGAAGGAGCCGTCTCCGAGCCGGGTGGCGATGCGTCGTTCCATGGCGCCTCCTGATGGTGGCGAGCGGTGAGAGGTGTTAGTTAGGCAACTAACTAACACCGAGGGAATCCTAGCCGGGCGCTCGCGGGGTGTCAAGGCGGCGCCGACTTCCTTGCGACCCTGCTCGCCGTCGAGCGCCTGCGCGCCGCGCACCCGGGCATGGGCATCATGGTCGGCATGTCGGGCGAGCTGGTGCTCGGTACGCACGGGCGGCTCGAGTGCCGGGGCACGCGCCTCGCCGGGCTCAGGCCGGCCGGCCGGCCGGCTCAGAGTGGCGCAGCAGGCCGGCGCCACCGTCTTCGGATCCGCGGTGAACGCCAACACCAGCCGCACCGTGACCTGGAACAGCGCCCGCGCGCTCACCTTCATGAAGCTCTGCATGGCGGTCGCGCGCATCCCCGTGCACGCCAACGTGGGCATGGGCGTCGGCGGCGTGCCGCTGAACGCGTTCGCCCCGGTCGACGCCGTCTCGCGCTGCGCGCGCGCCTGCATCGACATCCTGCGCCTCGACGGCTTGTCCTCGGGCGATAGCTTTGGCATGCCGGTCGCCCATGCCGTCGCCTCGGGCATGAACGGATTGCGCGCCGCCGGAGACCTGGTGGCGCGCCTCGAGATGGCGAGGGGCATGAAGCCCGCCGAAGCCAAGGGCTACGTGGCCGAAAAGCTCCATCTCCGCCGCGGCGATGAGGCGCGGCCGCGCCACGCCGCGGAGCGGCCGGTCGTCGTGTCACAGACCGCGCTCCTTCTGCGTGTCGACGAAGGCTTCGACCGACGCCTGCCGGTTGGCGACGCCGTGCGGCGGGTCGTTCCAGCAGGCCGCCGCCTCCCGGCGCGCGGCGGAGAAGTGCGATTCGCGGCGGGAGGGCAGTCGCATGCGCCGCCGCCGGACTCGGCTCGCGGCGCGCGCCGGCGCCATCGGCGACGACGCGACGCTCGACTTCGCGCTGCCCGTCCACCCGGTCACGGTCACGGCGCTCTACGAGAGTGGCCAGCCGGTGAAGGGCGCCGGCCTGCAGGGATCCGCGACTTCCTCGTTACGCCGCCCGCCGGCGACAGCCGCTGCGCCTTCGCCGGCCTTGCCGGCGAGAGCGTGAGCGGGCCGCGGGACGTGCAGGTGAAGCGCGCCCCGGCTCACACCTGGACCTGGGCCTGGGGTACTGTACCGGTATGGACGAGTCCACACGGAGACGCCGGGCGATCGTCGTCGTCGACATGCTGGTCGGCTTCTGCCGGCACGGCGCGCTCTGCAGCCCGCGCTACGACCCCCTCGTCGCGCGCCTGCGCACGTACCTCGCCGCCGCGGAGGCGGAGGGTGTGCCGCTCGTCTTCCTCGTGGACACGCACGCGCCGGACGACCCGGAGTTCAAGATGTTCCCCCCGCACTGCGTGAAGGGCTCCGGGGAGGACGAGGTCGTCGCGGAGCTCAAGGAGCTCGCCGACCGCGGCACCGTGGTGCGCAAGCACACGTTCTCAGGCTTCCAGGACACCGAGCTGGACGCCGTCCTCGAGCGGCTGGCGCCCGAGGTGATCGAGGTCGCCGGCGTCTGCACCGACATCTGCGTGGTGTACGCGGTGTACGACCTGCGCATGCGCGGCTACGAGGTCGTGGTGCACGCAGACCTTGTGGAGACCTACGACGCGCCGGGGCACGACGCGGAGGAGCTCGACCGCCGCGCCCTCGCGCACATCCGCGACGTGCTGGGCGCGAGCGTCGAGTGACGGCCCAGCAGTCCAGTCTGTCCGCGACCACGCTCGAACCGCTCTGCGGCGCCGGCTTCGGCAAGAAGGCCACTGCTGCTCCGTTGCACGCGCGCAACATCGATCTGGTCTTCGTGGCAAGCCCGGACCTCGCGTACCACGCGCCCGGGGACGTCGCCGCAGATACGGCCACCGCGAGCACGCACAGGTCCACCCGGGCGCCTACGTCAGTCGGGGCGACGCCGATTGGTCGCAGGTGAGGCCGTCACCGACGGTCGCGCCCTACGTGAGGCGCCGCTGACGCTGCCCCTCACGTTGACCCCGCCGCGGAGGTCGGTGCGGGTGGGCCTGCGGCCCACCCGCACCGATTCGCCTGCGCCGGTCAATCGTCGAAGTCGCCCGCGGCGCCCTTGTCGTGATCCAGGGTCTTCGCGCGCTCGACGATCTTCGCGGCGGTCCAGTCGGCGGGGTTCTCGAGGCGTCCGACCTTGGCGCCGAGGTCGTAGGACCCGGCGGCGAGGATCGCCTCGACGGCGAGGGGCGCGGTGTCCGCAGTGTTGAGGACCTCGGTCAGCATCTTGTAGACGAAGTCCTCGACGCGCTGCGCCATCCGCTCGCGGATCTCCGCAGGCTGCGCGAGGAACTTGCTCTCGAACGGCAGGTTGAGGTTCTTGTAGTCGCCCTTCTTCCAGCCCTTCTCGTCGGCGTAGGCGA
>JBAXRL010000196.1:0-5602 GCA_037131205.1 Actinomycetes bacterium
TTGAAGGCGACCGTGAGGGCGCCCATGAAGGCGATGCCGGTGATGGTCACAGGGGTGCCCACCGGGCCCAGGGTAGGCAGGAAGCTCGAGACCGTGGGCGGCGGTAGAGGGACCGGAGGCGGCGTCGACGTGACCGTGAAGCTCGCGGCGCTGGTGGCGCTGCCGCCGGGCGTGGTGACCGAGATCGGGCCCGTGGCGGCGGCGGCCGGCGCGGTGGCCGTGATCTGCGTGGCGCTGACTACGGTGTAGGTCGCCGCCGAGCCGTTGAAGGCGACCGCGGTGGCGCCGGTGAAGCTGGCGCCGGTGATGGTCACGGCCGTGCCCACGGGGCCCGCGGCCGGGGTGAAGCTCGTGATGGTGGGGGCCGGTACCGGCACCGTGACCGTGAAGCTCGCGGCGCTGGTGGCAGTGCCGCCGGCGGTGGTGACGGCGAGCGGGCCGCTCGTGGCGGCGGCCGGCACGGTGGCCGTGATCCTCGTGACGGAGTCCGCGGTGAAGGCCGCGCCGGCGCCGTTGAAGGTGACCTCGATGGCGCCGGTGAAGTCCGTGCCGGTGATGGTCACGGCCGTGCCCGCCGTGCCCGAGGCCGGGGTGAAGCTCGTGATGGTGGGGGCGACCACCGGAGGCTTGCCTCCGTCCTGGTAGGCGAGGATAGTGCCGGCCGCGCCCACCGCCCAGCCGTGGGCGGCGTCGCTGAAGGCGACGCCGTTGAGGTACGCACTGCTCCCCGAGGTCTGCGCGCTCCAGGTGGCGCCGCCGTTCGAGGTGGCGAGGATGGCGCCGCCGGAGCCCACCGCCCAGCCGTGCGTGGCGTCGCTGAAGGCGACGCCCTCGAGCGACACGCTGGTCCCCGAGCTCTGCGCGCTCCAGGTGGCGCCGCCGTTCGAGGTGGTGAGGATGGTGCCGGCCACGCCCACCGCCCAGCCGCGGGCGGCATCGGTGAAGGTGACAGCGTTGAGCCTCTCGCCGCTCCCCGAGCTCTGCGCGCTCCAGGTAGCGCCACCGTTCGTGGTGGCGAGGACGGTGCCGTCCAGGGCGCCACCTCCACCGACGCCACCTACCGCCCAGCCATGGGTGGCGTCGGTGAAGGCGACGCCGTTGAGCTGAGTGCTGGTCCCCGAGCTCTGAGCACTCCAGGTAGCGCCGCCGTTCGTGGTGGCAATAATGGTCCCGTCCACGCCCACCGCCCAGCCGTGGCTGGCGTCGGTGAAGGCGACGGCGACGAGAGGTATGGCAGTCCCCGAGCTCTGCGCGCTCCACGTGGCGCCGCCGTTCGTGGTCGCGAGTATGGTGCCGGCCTCGCCCACCGCCCAGCCGCGGTTGGCGTCGGGGAAGGCAACGCCGCGGAGCGTCTCAGCGCTCCCCGAGCTCTGCGCGCTCCAGGTGGCGCCACCGCTCGAGGTGGTGAGGATGGTGCCGGCGTTGCCCACCGCCCAGCCGCGGTTGGCGTCGGTGAAAGTGACCTCGTTGAGTGTCGCGGTGCTCCCCGAGTTCTGCGCGCTCCAGGTGGCGCCGCTGCCGCCGCCGGTCTCCGACGACCAGTCACCCGGCGGGTAGTGCCACAGGAAGGAGTAGTTCGGAGCGTCTGCCGCCACACCGAGCGGGGCGAGGGCCGCGACCGTGAGCAGCGCGCACAGCATGAGAAGAACGAGCGACAAGCGTTTCATGTGGCCTCCTTGAGAATAGAGCCGGAACAGTCCGTTCGACGCTCGAGGTCCTGGCGCCGACAAGCCGATGCCCGCCCTGCTGCTGGGCGCATTGCGAGAGCCATGACAGACCCCGTGGGTGACTGGGATGAGGAAGGCGCCGGAGACCGGGGCAGGGGGCGCCGCAGATCGCCGACACCTGATGCCCGCTCCGAGGCCGGCCCCCAGGCTCGCCACTGAGGCCGGCCGGACTGTGCGTCACCGCATTCCATCCTGAAGCCCCCTCCAGAGCACACGTGCGAGTTACATGTGTCGAGATTCACATAGCACAGCGGACTGCCTACGTCAACGAAGGCAGAGCGGCCAAACGCACAAGCGTCTCGCGGACTCTGCGCAGGTCGGCCTTCGCTGCGACATGGTCCATGCTACGGATCCTCGTGGCCGGCGCGCCTCACCCGGATGGGGTGAGAGAGCCGGCACAAGCGGTGTCAGATGTGGCAGGGGAGCGGCGGACGCGCGGGCGCAGCCGCCGGCGCTCCGCTGAGTGTGCCGGCCGCGCGGCGCGCTGGCGCGTCGCTGGCGCTTCACCCCGAAGCTCTTGCCGTTACTCTTGCCGGCCGTGGTCGTCACCGAGACCTTGAGCTTGCCGGACCTGGCCTTGGCCGGCGCCTTGTGAGCGCCACCACGAGCGCCAGGCTGAATGCGAGAAGCACGAACCTCGTTCTCATCATCGGCGAGCCTCCTTCGAATCGCACAGCGGCCCAGCCGACGCGGCTGTGAACCCTCTCCGCGGACTTCAGCGCTTCACCTTGAAGCTCATGGAGTTGCTCGTACCGGCGGCGGTCGTCACCGTGACCTTGAGCGTGCCGTACTTGGCCTTGGCCGGCACCTTGCACGTGATCTGCGCGTCGCTCCAGGAGACGTACTTGGTGCACGCCCTGGCGCCGAAGCGCACGGCGCTCCCTTCCTGCACGTCGGCGAAGCCGCTGCCCGAAATGGTCACGGTCGCGCCGCGCCTCGCGGCGGTCGGCTGGAGCTGGGCGACGACGGGCGCCGCCGGCGGCGAGGTGACCGTGAAGCTGCGCAGCCGTGCGGTTCCGCCGGGAGTGGTGACGACCAGCGGGCCGCTGGTGGCGCCGGCGGGCACAGTAGCCGTGATCTGCGCGTCGGAGTCCACGGTGTAGGCCGCCGCCGCGCCGTTGAACGTGACCTCCGTGGCGCCGGTCAGGCCGCTGCCGGCGAGGGTCACGACGGCGCCCACCGGGCCCGACTCCGGGGTGACGCTCGTGAGGCTGGGCGCCGTGGCGACGGGCGCGACGGTGAAGCTCGCGGCGCTCGTAGCGGTGCCGCCCGGGGTGGCGACGGCGATGGGGCCGCTGGTGGCGCCGGCGGGCACGGCGGCCGTGATCTGCGTGGCGGAGCCCACCGTGAAGGTCGCCGCGGCGCCGCCGAACGCGACTCCAGTGGCGCCGCTGAAGCCCGCGCCGGTGACGATCACCGGAGTGCCCATCGGGCCCAGGGCCGGGAGGAAGCTCGTGATGGTGGGCGCCGTGGCGATGAGAAAGACGTAGGCGGCGCCGACGTTGGCCTCCCCCGCAACGTTACGGTACGGCGCGCCGATCAGCGCCGTCCCACCGGAGAGGGCGACTGAGAAGCCGAAGTCGTCACCATCGGCAGCGTCGGCGGCGGTCGGCCGGGCCTCTTGCGTCCAGGCGCCGCCGGAGCGCTCGAAGACGTACGCGGCGCCCACGTCGGCCGCCCCTGCGATGTCCCAGCCCGGGGCGCCGACCAGGGCCGTATCGCCGGAGAGAGCGACCTTGAAGCCGAACGAGTCCTTGGCGATACCGTCGGCGGCGATCGGCTCGGCCTCCTGCGTCCAGGCGGCGCCGGAGCGCGTGAACACGTAGGCGGCGCCGGCGGCGGCGCCGACCGTCGTGTCATGATTCGGCGCCCCGACCAGGGCCGTGTCGCCGGACAGAGCGACAGCCTGACCGAACCAGTCACCGGCGACGCCGTCCGCGGCGATCGGCTTGGCTCCCTGCGTCCAGAAGCCGCCGGAGCGCGTGAAGACGTAGGCGGCGCCGGCGGTGGCCTTCCCCGCGGTGTCGTGGTACGGCGCGCCGACCAAAGCCGTGTCGCCCGAAAGAGCGACCGAGAAGCCGAAGGCGTCGTCAGCGGCGCCGTCTGCGGCGCTCAGCCTGGTCAGCTGCGTCTAAAAGTCGCCGGAGTGCGTGAAGACGTAGGCGGCGCCCGAGTCCACTGCCCCCGAGGTGGGGTGGTACGGCGCCCCGACCAGCGCGGTGTCGCCGAAAACGGCGACCGAGTGGCCGAACCAGTCGGTGGCGGCGCCGTCGGCGGCGGCGAGCTGTGCCTGCTGCAGCGCGAGCTGCGCCAGGGAAGCCTCAGCCGAGAGGTCCGGCGCGGCGCCCCGAGCGGCGGCGCCCGCCTTGCCGCCGAATGGAATCCCTGACTTCACGTGAGTCCATCACCTCCCCTTTCGCAGGTCGCGAGCGACATACCCCCAAGGGTCGCCGATGATCCATCATAATGACTCTTCTGCGCCCGCCTGCGCCGCAAGCCGTTACCGCTTCACGGTGAAGCTCATGGCGTTGCTGGCGCCGGCCGCAGTCGTCACCGTGACCTTGAGCGAGCCGTACTTCGCCGCGGTGGGCACCTTGCACTTGATCAGCGTCGCGCTCCACGAGACGTACTTGGTGCACGTCTTGGCGCCGAACTTCACGGAGCCGCCGCCTTGCGAGGCGCCGAAGCCCGTGCCGCTGATGGTCACGGTCGCGCCGCGCTTGGCCGAGGCGGGCTGGAGCTTCGTGATGGTGGGCGCCGCCGGCGCCGGAGGAAGGCCGCCGCTCTTTGTCGCGAGGATGAGGCCGCCGGAGCCCACCGCCCAGCCGCGGGTGGCGTCGGCAAAGGCGACCCCTCGGAGCCCGGCGTTGCTCCCCGAGCCCTGCAGGTTCCATGTGGCGCCGCCGTCTGTGGTGGCGAGGATGGCGCCGCTGCCACCCACCGCCCAGCCGTGGGTGGCGTCGCCGAAGGCGACTGCGGTGAGGTTCAGGTAGCTGGTGTCCGGCCCCGCGTTCTGCTTGCTCCAGGTGGCGCCGCCGTTGGTGGTGGCGAGAATGACGCCGCCCTCGCCGACCGCCCAGCCGCGAGTGGCGTCGATGAAGGCGACGCCGCTGAGAGACGTGGTGGTCCCCGTGGTCTGCGCGCTCCAGGTGGCGCCGCCGTTGGTGGTGGCGAGGATCCTGACGCCGCCGGAACTGGCCACCGCCCAGCCGTTGGCGGCGTCGCTGAAGGCGACGGCGGAGAAGCCGGCGTCTGTGGTCCCCGAGGTCTGCTTGCTCCAGGTGGCGCCGCCGTTGGTGGTGGCGAGGATGACACCGCTGTCGCCGACGGCCCAGCCGCGGGTGGCGTCGCAGAAGGCGACGCCCTGAAGCCACGCGTAGTCGATGCCCGACTCCTGCTCGCTCCAGGTGACGCCGCCGTCGGTGGTGGCGAGAATGACGGCGCCGGAGTCATCGTGACCCACCGCCCAGCCGCGAGTCGCGTCGACGAAGGCGACTGCGCTGAGCCATGTGCTCGCGCCGCCCCCCGAGGTCTGCGTGGCCCACGTGGCGCCGCCGTCGGTGGTGGCGACGATGGCGCCGGCGGTGCCCACCGCCCAGCCGCGACTCGCATCGATGAAGGCGACGTCGTTGAGCTGCGCGGTGGTCCCCGAGGTCTGCGCGAACCAGCCGCTGCCGGCGCCGGCGGGGACGCACGCGGACGCGCCGGCGGGCAGCGCCAGGGCGAGGCAGGTCAGGATCAGGGTCAGGCCGAGAAGCCGCCTGCGGGCGCGCCGCCGCGCGGCTGGCTTGCCGGTGGGCGATGCGGACTGCAGCATGTGGTACCCCCCTGTGGGGGCGCGGCGCCGCTACAGGCTCCTCGGCCTGGCGCTCGTC
>JBAXRL010000197.1:0-5589 GCA_037131205.1 Actinomycetes bacterium
CGCGCCGCTCCCCGAGCTTTGCTTGCTCCAGGTGGCGCCGCCGTCGGTGGTGACGAGGATGGCGCCGCCCTCGCCGACCGCCCAGACGTGAGAGGCGTCGCCGAAGGCGACGCCGTAGAGCTCCGCGCCGCTCCCCGAGCTCTGCGCGCTCCAGGTGGCGCCGCCGTCCGTGGTGGCGAAAATGGCGCCGGCGTCGCCCACCGCCCAGCCGTGCGTGGAGTCGCTGAAGGCGACGCCATCAAGCCACTCACTGCTCCCCGAGCTCTGCGCGCTCCAGGTGGCGCCGCCGTCGCTGGTGGCAAGGATGACGCCGGCGCCGGTGTCGGTCGCCTTGTCGTAGGCGCCGCCCACCGCCCAGCCGTGCGTCTTGTCGCTGAAGGCGACGGCGCTGAGGGACTCGCTGCTCCCCGAATCCTGCTTGCTCCAGGTGGAGCCGCCGTCGCTGGTGGCGAGGATGACGCCGCCCCTGCCCACCGCCCAGCCGTGGTCGGCGTCGCTGAAGGAGACGCCGATGAGGCCCGCGCTGCTCCCCGAATCCTGCGCGCTCCAGGTGACGTCGCCGTCAGCGCCGGCCGACAGGATGAAGAAGTAGACCGCCGCCGCGGCCGCCGCCGCGATGACCAGCACGATGATGGTGACGAGCAGCGCCGGGCCGCGCCCCCTGCGGAGCGGTCCGCCGGCGCCGCGCCTCCCCGCCGGCGGCGGCGTGGGGGGCGCCGGGCCGGCCGGGCTCGCCGGGCTCGCCCGCGGCGGAGGCGCCGCGGCCGGTTGTCGCTGGGTGGGCGCCGCCGCCTGAACGGCCGGCGCCGGCGCGGTCGCGGTCGCAGCGACGGCCGCGGCCGCAACGACGGCGCCGCAGGTCCTGCAGAAGACGACGTCGGCGGGCAGGGAGCCGCCGCAGGAGGGGCAGGCGGCGGCGATCTCGCCGCCGCAGCCGGCGCAGAACCGCGCGTCGCTCTCGTTGGCGCGGCCGCAAGTCGGGCACTCCCTGGCCATTGTCACCCTCCGGGTGCGTTGAGCCGTGGACTCTCAGCGCTATCGTACCCGCTGCGCGCCGGTCGACACGGCGGCGGACGCCGCAGGTTCCGGCGTCATGGGGCCGGACGTGGACCTGGAGGGCGCTCGCGGTGGGCCTGCATCCCAGGGTCGTGAGGGAGCGCCTCGGGCACGCGGCGACCTCGCAGACCATGCCTGAGGCTGATAGCGTAACCGTTCAGTCGGTCCCCGCCGAATCAGGTGAGCAAGGGGATGGGGTCGAGGGCGAGGGCGGCGCGCTGCACGATGGCGTCGATCGAGCCGCTCGAGAGCTCGCCACGTTCCCCTTGAGCGCGTTGCTGATCGGGCAGCCGTCCTTGGCGTCCTCGGCCGCCTTCTTGAAGGTGATCTCGTCAATGCCGGGGACCGTGCCCTTCACCGTGATCTGCGAAGAGCCGGTCTTCCAGCCGCCCTCGATCTCCTTGAGCGTCACCGTGACGCTGGTCTCGAGCTTCTTGGGCGGCGTGCCGGCCTCGCCGAGGATGTGCGAGAGCGCCATGCAGTAGCAGCTGGCGTGCGCCTGCTGCGACCGGACGACGCTGCTGGCCCCCCAAATGCTTGACCTCGTCATGGAAAGGGAGTAGGCCATCCACATACGAGGCTCCTGTGAGGTGCAGCGCTGCGCGCGGGGAGGGATCCGTTTGTAGCCCACCTGCTCGGGGGCCAATGGGCTGCTGGGGAAGGGGTCGGTCATGGGAAGCGTCGCCGGGCACTCGGGCACTTCGTTCCCTTCGTCTACCGGCGTCCGGGAGGGCGGGAGGAGAAACGGACTCACGCGCCGGGGACGCGACTGTCGCTCGCCCTCGCCGTCCTGGCTCCGGCCGCCCCCTGCCCCTCCGTCGAAGGCCTTCATATCCACCGGCGACGGCGGCGCCGGCGGCAGCACGCAGAGCGCGTGGACGACCGCCTGCTGGCGAAGATTCGCCTTCGGCGACGTTCTCCATCTACGCCGTCGATGCCTCGGGCAACCCGCAGCGCACCGTCTTCAAGGGCAAGCCGACAGTGCGCCGAGGGCGTTCGGAGGCCGCACGCTCAAACACCGACGTCCCACGTTGGGACCAGGGAGGGATCAACGATGAGAAGGCAGAAGGGGATCGAAGTCCCCGACGGTTCGGCGGACCAGGCGCTGCTGAACAGACGCGACCTCGTTCTCAAAGCGCTCGCACTCGGCGCCGGCGCTGCGGCGGCTGCCGCACTCGCGCCGGCGGAGGCGCTGGCGGCCGACGGGGACGTCGTATATGTCGGCCAGTCCGCGACGACCGGGACGGGGAATCCGGTCTTCAGCGGCCGGAACACCGGTGACGGTCCGGGCATGGATATCGAGGCCGCGAAGCATGACGCCATCCGCGCTTACGCGCACGGGACCAACCAGAGCGCGGTCTATGCGACCCATGAAGGTGACGGGTACGGGGTCTTCTCCGTCGGGGGAAGGACAGGGGTAGTGGGCCGAGCGTCGACGGCCCTGGCGACCGGGGTAACCGCCGTGAACGCCGACGGTGGCGTCGGCCTGAGCGTCGTCGGCAAGACCGCGCTGCAGCGGTCCGGCGTCGTCGGCGTTGGCGTGGGCGCCAAGTACGCGACGGTGACCGTCTCCGGGGGCGTGACCGCGGCCTCCATGTACCTCGTGACGATGCAGGGCAATCCCGGAACCGGCGTCTTCGTCGCCTACGCGAAGTACTTCAGCGCCACCGAGTTCCGCGTGTACTTCAACAAGGCGTGCACGAAATCCGCCACATTCGCCTGGATGGTGCTGGATTAGGGTGCAAAGTGAGTTGGTGGGCCTCCGCGGCTGCAACCAAAATGCGCACGTAGGGTCGGCACGCTCTGGGTTCAGCTGAGTCTTGGCGTGACGTCCCCCGCCCTCGCGCCCGTGGTCAAGCACGGGCGGCCCTCCGGGGCCGATACGGTGAACGACGACCCGACTCATCCACGCGGCAGGGGGGCGACCATGTCTGAGCAGGCGGTGAAGGCGCGGGTCGAGCGCATGAGGACCGACGAGGCGTTCCGCGCCCGGGTGCTGGCGGTGGAAGACGCGAAGGAGCGTCCGGCGTTCATCCGATCTGAGGGGTTCGGCTGCGCGGCCGAGGAGATCGAATCGCTGGCCCGCGCCCTCGACGACGGGGAGCTCGAGGGCGTCGCCGGCGGTCGGTGCCTGGTCTACTCGCCCAGCGCGCTGGCCTTTTGCTGACGGACCGGTCGGTGCCTGGTTGCTCGGCCTGCACAGGTCGCGCGGTGCAGCGCAAAGGTTCGTCAGCCGGAGAACTGAGCGCCTACCTGAAAGTGGCGTCTTGCAGGGAGATAAGTGGCGCGCACGGCAGGACTCGAACCTGCGGCCTTCGGTTCCGTAGACCGACGCTCTAATCCAACTGAGCTACGTGCGCAACGCCGTTACAGTATACCCGAAAACGGGGGCTTTGGAGAACCCGGTGTTCAGCGACCGGTGGGCGAGAGGCGCGCGACCAGTTCGTCGTCCTCGATCTCGCCGCTCTCGACGAAGCCCAGGGAGGCGTACAGCGCCCGGGCGGCCGCGTTCTCCGGCGAGTAGCTCAGGGCGCACGAGCCGCAGCCCCCGCTCTCCAGCAGGCGCCGGGTGAGGGCCTCGACGGCGGCGCGGCCGTAGCCCTTGCGCTGCCGCGCTTGATCGATCACGAGGCCGCCGATCCAGCCGCTCCGGTCGCCGGGGTCGACCGCCCACATCACAAAGCCGACGACCTCTTCGGCGGCGTACACGGCCAGCGGCTGCCACACGCCGCCGTAGTGGCAGAGGCAGAGGTAGCGCGCGACCGGTGAAACGAAGTCGCGCTGCTCGGCGGCGACCTCGAGGTCGGCGCAGGCGCGCCAGTTGTCGGTGTCGACGGGGCGGAGCTCGATGCTGGATGTCATGACGGCCCTGGGTGAGTGGAAGAAGCTGGCGGAGAAGCCGGGATTCGAACCCGGGAAGGAGCTTAACACCCCTTAACCGCTTAGCAGGCGGTTGCCTTCAGCCACTCGGCCACTTCTCCGCGCAGGGCGGGCGCCGTGGGGCGCCGCAGTCACCTAGTGTAGCGCATGAGGGCGGGCGCCGGAACCGCCGCCCGCCGCCCGCGCCGGAACCGCCGCCCGCCGCCCGCGCCGTCGGCTATCATTGCCGCAAGCATCGCATCGGCAGCGGGGCCAACAGGGGAGGGGCGCGTGGACATCGCCGGTCTTGATCCAGGAGTCGTGGCGGAAGCAGAGCGGGAGACCAGCGAGCTGCTCAGCCGGCTCATCCAGATCGACACCAGCAACCCGCCCGGCAACGAGACGGCGGTCGCCGGATTCATGGACGGCTGGTTTCGCGAGGCCGGCCTGCACGGCGAGATCGTCGGCGAGCCGGCCGACCGGCGCAGCTTCGTGCTGCGCCTTGAGGGGCAGCGGCCGGGGCCGTCACTGCTGCTGCTCGCCCACGAGGACGTGGTGCCGGCCAGCGCCGCCGACTGGCAGGTACCGCCTTTCTCCGGCCTCATCAAGGACGGCTACGTCTGGGGCCGCGGCGCCGTGGACATCAAGAACCTCGTCGCCGCCCATGCCGTGGCGGTGCGGCGCCTGGCCGCGGCCGGAGCGCCGTTCGCCGGCTCGGTGACCTACGCATGCACGGCCGACGAGGAGGAGGGCACCGTGGGCGGCGCCCGCTGGCTCGTGAAGCACCGCCCGGATCTCATGCGCTGCGACTACGTTATCAACGAAGGCGGCGGTCACTTTCTCGAGCACGCCGCCGGCCGCGTCTATCTGCTCGAGAGCGGCGAGAAGGGCACGGCGCAGTTCCGCCTCGTCGTGCACGGCGAAGCCGGGCATGCCTCGGTGCCGCTGCGCCGCGGCAACGCCGTGGTCTCCGCGGCGCGCGTCGTCGAGGCGCTGGTGGCGCACGAGCTGCCGGTGGTCGTCGACGGGTCGTCCCGGGAGCTCGTCGAGCTCCTCGTCGCCGACCCGGATCTGCGCGCGCGCCTGCGCGACCCCGCCGCCGCGCGCGGCGCCCTGGTCGAGCTCGGGGCGCGCGATCCCCGGCTTGCAGACATGATCGAGCCCCTCTACGGCTTCGCCTTCTCGCCGACCATCGTGCAGTCCAACAGCGTCGCCGTGAACGTCTACCCCACCAGGGTCGAGCTCAGCGTCGACTGCCGCATGCTGGCCGGTCACGACGAGGACGAGGTCGAGGCCGAGGTGCGCGCCGCCCTGGCCGGCGTCGAGGCCAAGTGGGATCTGGAGTGGATCGGCGTGACCCGCGGCAACGCATCGCCGTACCCCACGCCGCTGGCGGATGCCATCCGCACGGTGCTGCAGCGGTACGTGCCGGGCGCCGAGCTGGCCAACAGCCACTCTGTCGGCTTCACCGACTCCAACTGGTTCCGCGCCGCCTACCCCGAGATCGTGGCCTACAACTTCGCCCCGCACATCGTCGAGAGCTACGACGAGGTGGCGCCGCGCTATCACAATGTCGATGAGCGCATCCACGTGCGCGACCTCGCCTTTCAGGCGCTGTTCGCGGAGCGCGTCGCGCTGGAGCTTCTCAAGGAGACGTGACGCGCGGGCGACGGG
>JBAXRL010000198.1:0-5586 GCA_037131205.1 Actinomycetes bacterium
GCCGTCGTAGCAGTTGAAGTCGAAGTAGTCCCAGTTGATGTAGTTGTAGGCGATCGCCTTCAACTTGCCGTCGCCCTGCAGCGCCGGAAACTGCGCGCCCGGGATGCCCTGGGCCGCGTCGATGGTGCCGCCGCGCAGGTCCTGCGACATCGTGTCGGGGTTGGTGTAGCACTGGAAGATGAGCTCGTCGACCTTCGGGCTCCCCCACTCCGGGACGTCGCCGCCCCAGTAGCCGGGGTTCCTGACGAGCTTCGTGTAGGCGCCGTTCTTGAACTCAGTCACCTGGAAGGGTCCGCTGCCGACGATCGGGGGCTTGCTTGAATAGCTCCTCTCCAGCGTGGACACCTTGACCTTCCCCCAGATGTGTTCGGGGATGATGTAGACGATGACGTAGAGCATATCGGCCTTGGGCGCCGACATGGTGAAACGCAGGGTCGTGTCGTCGACGGCCTCCACCTTCTCGATGTCCTTGACCGCCTGCAGAAACGACGTGAGCTGGTTGTCGATGATCAGGTTGTAGGTGAAGGCCACGTCCGCGGCGGTCAGCGGCCGGCCGTCCTGCCACGTGACGCCGGGTCTGATGTGGACGGTCCACGTCTTGCCATCCGCCGAGATGCCGCCGTTCGCGCGCGTCGGGAGCTCAGTGGCAAGCTGCGGCACCGGCTTTCCGTCGAAGCCCATGCCGAACAGGCGGTCGTAGATGAGATACAGGATCTCCGCCGAGGCCGTCTCGACGCCGATGAAAGGGCTGAGGCTGTCGGGGCCGACCGTCCAGCCGATCCTGAGGGTGACCGTGCCGGTCGCCGGCGCGGCGGAGGCGCCCGACGACGTCGCCGGCGAGGGCGAGGCGGAGGCGCCCGACGGCGGCGCCGGCCCCAGGCACAGACAGGCGGCCGCCGTCAGGGCCGCCGCCAGCAAGACGGGCGTGAGCACTCTCCGCGTGATCCTCATGGCCTTCGCTCCCCGGTCTCGACGGCGCTGCAAAACGATTTGGGCGATCTGCGCAGCATGGTATACAGTGCCTCGGGAAGACGCAAGGGAGGCTTGATCGCGGTGAGTGCGTCGAGGAACGTCAACATCAAGGACGTGGCGCGTCTCGCCGGGGTGTCGCCGACGACGGTTTCGCACGCCCTCGGCGGCAAGCGGCCGGTGTCGGCGGCGACCCGCAAGCGCGTGCGGGACGCCGCTGAGCGCCTCGGCTACCGGCCGCACCCCGGCGCCCGCAGCCTCAAGGCAAGCGGCACCGGGGTGATCGCGCTGTGCGCCGTCAACGCGACCAGCCCCGAGGTGTCCTTCGCCGATCTCGAGTACCACTTCAAGCTGATCAGGGGCGTCACCGAAGGGATCTACGGCAGCGAGCTCGCGCTCGTCGTCATCCCGGAGTCGGAATCGGGCGCGTACTGGCACCGGCTGCTGCTCGACGGCGCCCTCATCGCCGACCCGGTCGCCGCCGACCCCAACATTCGCGCGCTCCGCGCCCTCCATGTGCCCTACGTGACCATCGGCCGCGACCCGGACGCCCCGCACGAGGGCTACTGGGTCGACGGCGACGCCGCGGCGGCGACGCGGCTGTTTCTCGACCACCTTGCCGCCCAGGGCGCCCGCAGCATCGCCGCCGTCACCTGGATGACGTCCGACCACTGGACGCAGGCGAGCGTGAGCGCCTACCACGCCTGGTGCAGGGAGCACCGCCGCCGGCCGCGGCTCGAGGTCGTGCCCGCGGACAACGACGCGGCGCTGCGCGAGACCGCCTCACGGCTGCTCGCGCCGGGCTCGCGACCGGACGCCGTGTACGGCCTCTACGAGCTGCCGGCGATCGCCGTGCTGCGGCGGGCCGCCGAGCTCGGCATCGACGTGCCCGGCGAGATCATGGTGGCGGCGCCCAGCGACTTCGGCCTTGGCGCCACCAGCTCGCCACCTATGACGACGCTCGACTACCACGCCGAAGAGCACGGTCGCGAGGCGGCGAGGATGCTGGTCCGGCTGGTGCGCGGCGAGACCCCGCCCGAGCCGTGCAAGCTCCTCCCCTTCTCGCTCATCGCGCGCGAGTCCACGCGCCGCCGCTGAAGCGGGCGTGGGCGCCGCCGGCCGGGCCGGCCGCGGCCGCGCGGGCCGTCAGGCCGAAGCGAGGCCCTCAAACGCGCCGGCGGCGTACACCGGCGCGCCGCGGAAGACAGTGAGCTCGACGGCCGCCTCGTCAATCCGCTCGGCGGGCGACTCGAGGACGTTCTCGCCGAGGACGATGAGGTCGGCGGACTTGCCGGGCTCGAGCGACCCCGTCTCGTCTTCGAGGAAGTTCGCGTAGGCGCCGTTGATCGTGAAGCTCTCGATCATCTGTTCCACGGTCACGGCCTCTTCCGGCCACAGCTCGAAGCTGGTCTCGGGGTAGCGCGGGTCGCGCCGGAGGATGCCGCATTGGATGCCGAGCAGCGGGTCGGGCGGCGGCGACACCGGGTAGTCGCTGGACGACGCGACCACGACGCCGTGCTCGAACAGACTCTTCATCGGATACTGCCGACCGGCGCGGTCGCGCCCCAGGTACGGCCGGTAGATCTCGCCGTCGCAGGCGGCGTCCCTGGCGAACCAGCACGGCTGCACGGCGGCCGTGACGCCCTGCGCCGCGAAGCGCGCGTAGTCCCGCGGATCGACGAGCTGCAGGTGGGTGATGATGTCGCGGGCGTCGGCGGGGTCCGCGCCGCGCGCCGCCGCGATCGCGTCGAGGCTCAGCGCCACGGCGGCGTCGCCGATAGCGTGATAGTGGAGCTGGAACCCGGCGCGGGCCGCGGCCACCGAGGCTTCGATCAGCCGCTCGGGCGCCCAGACCAGCGGCCCGCGGTCGCCGGGCCTGTCGGCGTACGGGTGGGCCAGACGAGCCGTGTGCGACTCGATGACGCCATCGACGAAGAGCTTGACGGCGGCGCTGCGGACCAGCGCGCCCGTGTGACGGGCGCGCTCCTCCACCGCCGCCGCGATCTGTTCGTCGAGCGGGCGGTCGGGCTCGAGCTGCAGAGAGAGGCGGAAGCGCACGCTGAGCTCCTCCCGCCCCTGCAGGCGCTCGTAGGCCTCGAGGGCGGGCTCGCCGGGGAGCAGGCCCGCCTCATGCACGGTCGTGATGCCGAAGCGCCCCGCGATGTGGCGCTGGAAGTGCCGCAAGGCGGCGCCCAGCGCCTCCGCGTCATACGGAGGCAGAGCGCGCTCGAGCCAGACCCACGCCTCGCGGAGCAGGCCCGACGGAGTCCCGTCGGGCAGACGCTCGATCGCGCCGCCCTCGGGATCCGGCGTGTCCTTCGTGATGCCGGCCATCTTCAGCAGCGCGCTGTTGACCCACTGCGTGTGCACGCTGTCGTCGGCGAGGACCACCGGCCGGTCCGGCACAATGGCGTCGAGCGCCGCGGCCGTCATCTCCCGCTCGGGGACCGTGGTCGGCGTCCAGCCCCACCCTCGCACAGCCGGATACTCGGGGTGCTCCGCCGCCAGGCGCGCGACCGCCGCGAGGCACTCCGCGACCGACCGGCAGCCCCCAAGGTAGACCTCGAAGAGCTCGCCGGTGGAGAGCTTGGGGTGCATGTGCGCATCGATGAAGCCGGGCAGCACGAGACGGCCGCCCAGGTCGACGGTCCGCGTGCGCGGGCCCCCGAGCGCAGCGACGTCGCCCGCGCTGCCCACGCACACGATGCGCCCATCGCGGACCGCCAGGGCCTCGTGCCGCGACCGGCGCTGATCGACCGTGTAGACGACACCGTTCGTGAGGATGAGATCGGCGTCCATGGACATGCCCGGGCCTCCTGCGCGAAGGTGCAAAACGTTTTGTCACGCGGCAGCCTACCACACCGGACCTGGCCGGACGCCCGTTCCCCGCGTCCGCCCTTTGGCGCTTCCTCGCGGACGCGGAAGTCGTGCGCGCGACGACGGCGCCGGCTGCGACCCCGAGCGCGCCGAGTGCGCCGAGCACCTCTTCGGCGCCTTCCGGGGCCCGCGGGGCCCGCCGGGGCCACGCGCGAGCCGCCCGTCCGCCGCAAAGGCGGCCGCGGCGGGGTACTGCTGTGAGGGAAGATAAGGAATCCCGGCGAATCCTTATCTTCCCTCCGGCGATCGAGCCTGTGGAGGGCCGTACGCGGCCCGACAGTCAAGGAATCCTTATCTTCCCTTTTCGTGCTACCCCGCGCCGGGGCCCGCCGGGGCCACGCGCGAGCCGCCCGTCCGGCCGGCCGCCGGGGCCACGCGCGAGCCGCCCGTCCGGCCGGCCGCCGGGGCCACGCGCGAGCCGCGCGCAAGCAGCGCGGCCGCGCGAGGGCCGCCGCGATCGTCGACCCACGATCCCGTTGAACGCCCGCCCCATAGATGCGCCGGCCACCGACAGGCGCCGTACACCCTCTCCATGCCGGCGGGGCGTCGGGCGCCCGTCGGCGCGGCCGGCGCCCGTCGGCGCGACGGGCGCCCGCCGGAGGATCACTCTTCCCAAGGGTTGAAGAGATCGACGCCGACAGGCTCCATGTGAGAGGTGTCGCGAGTCACGAGGGTCAGGCCATTCTCGAGGGCCGTGGCGGCCAGGAGCCCGTCGATCACGGGGATCACCCGGCCGGCGCGCTCGGCGGCGCCGGCGATCCGCCCCCAGCGCGCGGCGATCCCGGGATCCACGGGGATGATCCGACCGCTGAATCTGCGCTGCAGGTCGCCCTCCACCCAAGCCTCGAGGGTGCGCCGCCGCCGGGAATCGGCGAGCCGGGCGATCCCCTCGTGCAGCTCCCCCAGCGAGAGGACGCTCATGAACAGGTGGTCTTCATCCTGAGCGGCCAGCCAGCTCACCACCTCGGGAGCGGGCCGCTTACGCACCACCTCGGAGATCACGCAGGTGTCCACGAGGTAGTTCACAGGAGCACGGGACGGCCGGGGTCGGCGTCGCGTTCGATCTGCAGATCGACGCCCATCAGCGGGGAGCCGCGCAGAAACGACACGAGGTCCTGCTCCCGCGCCGAGATCTTCTTGAAGTCCTCGATGCCGATCACCACCACCACCTGCTTGCCGCGTCGCGTGATGATCTGCGGGATGCCGGCCTGCGCTCTGTCGACGAGCTCGCTGAGGCGGTTCTTGGCATCCTGCAGGGGCCAGGCGGTTTCCTTCATCACCCACTCCTTTCATCTAGCTTGTCTAGCTATTTATCATGTCCCAAAGCCCCCTGAATGTCTACGCCGGCGACGGGACGAACGGGCGCGGCGGGCGACTGTTGACGCGGCGCGCGGCGGGCGGCCGTCCACGCGGCGGGCGGCTGTTCGCGCCCGGAACGGGCGCGGCGGGCGGCTGTTCGCGGCCGGCCGTGGGCGCGGCGGGCGGCTGTTCGCGCCCGGCCCTGGGCGCGGCGTCCGGTCCTTGACGCATTCGCGCGCGCGCGCGAGGGGGCGTGTGGACGCGAACACAATCGAACAGATATAATCGCCGGGTCCCCGCGCGGGACGCTGAGTCTGAGTCTGCTCTCACCCATTGATCCCAGGCCTGCCGCGATTCTGGCGAAGGAGTACGTATGTCGGGCACACCCCCCAAGTCCACCGGCGCTGCCCTCGTGCTGGGCGGAGGCGTCGCCGGCATCCA
>JBAXRL010000199.1:0-5575 GCA_037131205.1 Actinomycetes bacterium
GGCAGCCAGCGCGACTTCACCCTGCACCTCACGCCGGTGCGCCGCCGCGGCGGCGAGGTGGTGGGGCACGCGCTGCTGCTGCACGACGTCAGCGAGAGCGTGGAGCTCCTCGGGCGGCTCGAGCGCCTGGCGTCGCGCGACGAGCTCACCGGGCTGCTCTCGCGGGGGGTGTGGAAGGACGAGGCCGAGCACGAGCTCATGCGCGCCCGGCGCTACCGCTACGGCCTCGGTGTCGCGCTGCTCGACCTGGACCGGCTGCGGCTCGTCAACGAGGCCCGCGGGCAGGCGGCCGGGGACGCGCTGCTGCGCGCCGTGTCGGTCGCCTGTCAGAAGGCCGTGCGCCCGTTCGACGTCGTCGGGCGCGTCGGCGGCGACAAGATCGCCGTGCTGCTGCCACATCTCACGGCGGCGGAGGTCGCCGCGGTGGGCCGGCGCCTGCGCGACGCCGTCGGCGCGCTGAAGGTCGCCTGCGGCGAGGACGTGCTGGGCATCACCGCCTGCGTCGGCGTGGTGGCCGTCGAGCACCTCACCGACGAGATGCTCGGAGGCCTGCTCCAGCAGGTCGAGGAGGCCGTGCGCGCCGCCAAGCGGGAGGGTCCGGGGCGGGTGGTCTGCGCCTCGGAGGGCTGATCACGGCGGCGGGCCGCCGCGGGCGGCGTCGGCCGCGTGGCCGCCCTTGCGCTTCTTGACCGCCTCGCGCAGCAGGTACTCGACCTGCGCGTTGACGCTGCGCAGCTCGTCGGCCGCCCACTTCTCGACATCGGCCCACACCCGCGGATCGATGCGCAGCAGAAACTGCTTGCGCATGGCCATGGCTCAGCGCCTCTCCGCCGCCGGCCTCACGTGTACAGCGTGCCCGTGTTGACCACCGGCGTGACCTGGCTCTCGCCGCACAGCACGACCATGAGGTTGCTCACCATGGCGGCCTTGCGGTCGTCGTCGAACTGGACGATGCCGTTCTCGCTGAAGTCGTGCAGCGCCATCTCGACCATGCTCACGGCGCCGGTGACGATCTTGCGACGCGCCGCGATGACCGCTTCGGCCTGCTGCCGGCGCAGCATCGCCTGGGCGATCTCCGGGGCGTAGGCCAGATGGGTGAGGCGGGCCTGCTCCACGGTCACGCCCGCCTGCTCGAGGCGCTCTGTGAGCTCCACGCGCAGGGCCTCGGAGACCTCGTCGACGTTGCCGCGCAGGGTGATCTCCTCGTCGGTGTCGGCGAAGGTCTCGCCGGAGTCGTAGGGATAGGCGCTGGCCAGGTGCCGCACGGCCGTCTCGCTCTGCGTGGCCACGTACGACTCGAAGTCGTCGACGTCGAACACAGCCTTGGCCGTGTCTTCGACGCGCCACACCACGACGGCGGCGATGTCCACGGGGTTGCCGCGCTTGTCGTTGACCTTGAGCTTGTCGCCGTTGAGGGTGCGGGCGCGCAGGCTGAGCTTGTAGCGCTTGAGCTTCTTGGGCTGGGGCGGGCTCGACTCGTCGCCGCTCTTGTTCTTGGCCTGCGTCCAGTGGGACTGGCCGGTGGACGGCGTGGCGGACCCGTTGCTGTAGAACGGATTGCCCCAGCAGAAGCCGCCCTGCTTGGCGGTCCCCCGGTAGTCGCCAAAGAGGATGAGCACGCGCGCCTCGTTGGGCTGCAGTGTGAAGAACCCGGGGGAGAGGAGGGCGGCGACGAGGATGGCCACGACGCCGGCGACGAAGAGCACCCAGGCGGGCTGGGCGGCGTTCGTCGAGGTCGTCGAGCCGTTGACGAACGCGAGCACGATCAGCACAGTTCCGGCCACGTAGAGGAGGATCGTGATAGGAAGCATCAGCCAGCCGCTCATGGTGCGGCGCTCGCGCTCCTGTGTTGGGATCTTGGCCTGTGCGGATTTCATGACTCCCACCTCCGTTGGGCGGCCGCGCCGGCGAGCCCCAGCTCGCCCGGTCGAAGCGCGGCCGCACATGCTGTGCGATACTCGAATGATATCATGAAGGTATCGCTCTGGCAAGTGCGGCCGCGCATCGACCGGGCGCGTCCGGCTCGCCCAAACGCCGCCGGCGAGGCGCCGCCGGGACCCGCCGCACGCCTCCCAGGCCTCCCCGGCCGCATTCGCAGGCGGCGCTCACCCGGCTCCCAGCGCTCTCCCAGACTGGCGCGGTAGAAAGGGTCACGACGTTCCCGCGATGAGAGGAGGAAGAGCCGAACACCCTAGCGGCCGAGGCGCGCGACCCGGAACGGGCGCCCGGCATCCCAGACGGCGGCTCGCTCGCGATCCGTCCTCGCGCCTACGCGAGCGAGCCGCCGCCGTCCAGCCCAAAGCCGAAAGAGGGCTCCGGCGCCGCTATTCTTTGACCCAGGTCACCGTCGTGAACACGAGCTTGACGCCATCGACGGTCCCCGCCTCGCTCTCGACGCCCTTCTCGTCCTTGAGGACGATCTTGTCGCCCTCGAGCGTGTAGGCGCCGGTGACGCTCACGTCTTCGCCGCCGAGCGGATCGGGGCCGGCGAGCGTCCACTTCTTGTCGTCGTTCAGCGTCAGCTTGAACTCGGCCATCTGCTTCTCGCTGCCGGAGTCGTACTTGTACGTTCCGGCGACGCTGGTTTCGCCACCGCTACCGCCACAGGCGCCCAGGCCCGCGGCCAGCAGCAAGGCGGTCGCCACCAGCACGGCCATCAGGAGAAGTGACCTGCCTGCGCTCTCTCCGGCTTCGAATCCTCTTGTCTTCCGCATCGCGCCTCCCCGTTGACGCCGTCGCAGCGCCCGGCCGGCGGCCGCGTACGGCAGTGCTTCCGGCTGGGTGTTCGCCGGGCGCCGGCCGCGCCCTGCGGGGCGGCGACGAAGGGACTCCGGCGAGGAGGTTTCCCCGACCGGCGCGGAGGCGGGACTCTCTCCACGAGCTCACCGACAACGAGAGAGGCGATCATGGCCGACACGATCGTCTGGGCGGACACCTCGGTCACGGACATGGATCGGGCGCGCGTTCTACGCCGCAGCGCTCGGCTTCATCGGCTTCTTCCAGGACTCCGAGGGCAACCGCATCGGCGTCCACAAGCCGCCGCGGGAGTAGGGGCCTATCCCGATAGTTCTGCACGCACGGATGCGCCCGTGGACACATCGCGGATGCGGCCCCTCCCCGATTTCCACGTAGCTCGGCTGCGAGGGAACCGTCTCGTGGCCGCCCACTCGGTCCACGAGCGCCCCGCACGCACATCCCTACCGGGATAGGCCCTGAGGGGAGATCGACGGCGTCAACGGACGCGACGGGGCGGGCGAGCCGGATGGCTCGCCCGCCCCGTCGTGCGCCCGGCCGGGGCGATCGCCTGCGGCGTCGCCCCGGCCTCCTCAGCTCACGGCGTGATCGCCGCGATCTGTGGCGTGACCACCTCGAGCACATCGGCCATGCGCGCGAGACGCTTGTTGAGCAGCAGCAGTTCGAGGTCGTGAGCACTCTGCAGCCCGGCTCTGGCCGCGACGTACTGGCCGGCGTAGATCGCGTTGTACTCGGCGATCAGGTCGAGGTATGGCGCGAGCTGACCCTGGCCGCCCCAGGCGATGCGGTAGTAGCCGGGGTCGTGCCGCTTCTGGTCCTCGACGAACGCCGGGTAGCTGAACGTCAGCCCGTAGTACATCTGGGCGACGTCCCACAGGGGCGCGGTGGCTGCATCGGGATCGACCGGGTCCTTGTCGAGCTCGGCGAGCGCCGTGTTCAGGCGCTTCAGGTCGGCGAACACCTGCTCGTGGGGGTAGATCGTACTGTCCCAGCAGTCGAGCGCGATGAGCTCGTCGTTGAGGGTCGTCTCGACGGCGAGCAGCGCCTTGTTGGCGGCGGTCACGTCGGTGACCGTGCCGGCCGCGGCCGCATCGTCGAAGGCGCCCGCGGCCGCCACGAAGGCGGCCACGTCGCCGAAGAGCCGGTTGACGGTGGCGGGAGCCGCACCGGCCTCCGCCAGCCCTGAACCGTCGATGCTGGCGGCCAGCGTGTCGGCGCGGGCGCTGAGGTCGTAGGGCAGCAGGCCGCTGTCGAGCGCCCCTTGTGTGCGGAAGACGAACTTGGCGATCTTCGCGAGGTAGCCGTAGTCGACCAGAGCGCTGGTCTCGTAGTTGGTGTGATAGAGGCTCAAGTAGGTATCGTTGGAGGTGCCGAAGCTGATGCCGGGGATGCCCTCGGCGGCGAACGGCCACTGGTCGTTCCAGCAGTACACCGGCGAGGTGAAGTTGGCGCCGTAGGGCACCAGGTCGGGGTTGTCGGCGGCGACCTTGCCGAGCATGCCGACCAGCTCCTCGCTGGTGTTGGAGCGGAGCTTGGCGTCCTTGAGCCCCATCAGCTCGAGGCCGATGAAGGCGCGCACCTTGCCCGCCCAGTCCTTGTGGGTGTGCGTGGCCGCGTACCAGGAGCCGGCGAGCCAGTCGTAGTAGCAGTTGGTGTAGCCGAACTCCTCGCCGGCGGTGGCCAGGAAGATGATGTCGTGGGCCGGCTTGTAGCCGCTCGCGCGCATCGCCTTGGCGATGGTGATCATGTTCACGAGCGCGGCGGTGTCGTCCATGCCGGCGCGGAAGTGCGCGTCGAGGTGCGCCGAGATGACGTTGGCCTGGCCGTCGCGGACGCTGCCCGGCAGTGTGGCGATCACGTTGTACGCGGTGCCGCCGTTGTCGGCCAGCGTCACGTCGGTGTCGCAGACCATCGTGGCCTCGTAGGGCGTGCCCTCGTCGTTGGCGGCCTTGACCGCGGTGCGCAGCACGTCGCCGTCGGTCTTGCTGATGTAGACCATCGGCGCCCAGTCCATGTTGTACGTCGCGTCGAAGCTGCCGAGGGCGTCATCGGCGTACCAGAAGTAGCCGCCGTCGCCGTAGGTCGTGATCACGCCGAGGGCGCCGCGGAGCGCTGCCTCGGCGCCGGGCAGGTTCATCCAGATGGACGTGGCGAAGTCGAGATCCATGAGCACGAGCTTGCCGGCCACAGGGCCGTAGGCGGCCTCGGCGGCGTCGAAGGCGGCCTTGGCGCCGCTGCCCACGTAGATGACGTCGGCGGTGACGCCGGCCGGCCCGGTCGGTGGGGTGCCGGCGAACGACGAGGCCACATAGGTCTGGCCGCCGGCGGTCACGCCGGCGGACTTGAAGTTGAAGACGTCCACGGGGACGGTCTCAAGCTTCACGCCGCGCAGACCGGCGGCCTTCAGCTCCATGAGGGTGCGTATCGCGACCGCGCGTTCGGCCGCTGTGCCGGCCCAGCGAAAGCCGAGATCGGGGTTGGTGCCCAGCGAGACGAAGTACTGCTCGAGGGCCTGCGGGTAGCCCTGCGCGTAGAGGCCCTCGAGGTTGCGATCGAACCTGGCAGTCGCGTTGGGCGCCGCCGCCGCCACGACCGGTAGCAGAAGGAGCAGGATCAGCGTCGGCAGGACGAACAGAGCGAAACGTCTCATGGAACCCCCTTGGGTCGGCTCCCCCGGCGCTCGGCCGAAGGAGCACCTCTTGGGGCCTATCCCGCCAGGGATGTGCGTGCGGGGCGTTCGTGGACCGAGCGAGGCGGTTCCGAGACGGTTCCCTCGTAGCCCAGCTACGTGGGGATCCGGGGAGGGGCCGCAGCCGCGATG
>JBAXRL010000200.1:0-5570 GCA_037131205.1 Actinomycetes bacterium
CGGGCGTCTACCGCGAAGCCGAGATCGAGGGTGAAGAGGAGCTCGTGGGTCAGGGCGTGAGCTACTGCGTGACCTGCGACGGCAGGCTGTTCGCGGGGCGCCGCGCGGCCTTCGTCAGCTACGTCCGCGAGGGCGAGGAGGAGGCAGCGGCTCTCGCGGAGGACTACGGCGTCGAGGTCACCTACCTGCCCCTGTACCAGGGTGACCACCGCCTCCCGGAGGGCGTGCGCGTGCTCCCCGGAGCGCGACCGACGCGACTGGCGCGCGTGGACGGACACATGCTGGTGTCGCTGCCCGGCGAGGATCTGCAGGTCGATGCGGTGTTCATCTACAAGAACAGCGTCTCTCCTCGCACCCTTCTCGAAGGTCTGGCCTCCGACGGCCGCCACGTGACCGTCGGCAGGCACATGGAGACCGGCGTGCCCGGAGTCTTCGCGGCGGGGGACTGCACGGGAGAGCCGTATCAGACGGCCAAGGCCGTGGGCGAGGGGCAGGTGGCGGCGCTCGAGGCCGTGCGCTTCCTCCGCAAGCGCACGGAGACCGCCCCTGCCGGTCCCGGCGACGCAGGTCGGGAGCCATCATGAAAGCGAGTGTGCACACCAGGTACGGCTCTCCGGACGTCCTTCGGCTGATGCAGCTCGAACGACCCGTTCCGAAGGACGATGAGGTACTGATACGAGTCCGTGCGACGACCGTGAACCGCACCGACTGCGGCTTTCTTCGCGGTGAGCCCTTCATCGTCAAGTTCTTCAGCGGTCTCCTGCGACCCAAGGCGACCATCCTGGGCAGTGAGCTGGCCGGAGACGTGGAAGCCGCCGGCAAGGACGTCACGTCGTTCAGGCCGGGCGCCCAGGTCTTCGGGTTGACCGACATGCACTTCGGCGCTCATGCCGAGTATGTGTGCCTGCCTGAAGAAGCTCCTATCGCCACGAAGCCGGCGAACATGGACTACGAAGAAGCCGCGGCCGTCTGCGATGGGGCCATGCTCGCGATAGCGTTCATCAGAAGGACAGATCCCGGGGAAGGACGGCGCATCCTTGTCAACGGAGCCTCCGGATCCATCGGTTCTGCCGCCGTGCAGCTCGCCAGGTACTACGGGGTGGAGGTCACGGCGGTGTGCGGCGCCAGGAACCTGGAGCTCGTGAGATCCCTGGGCGCCGACGCGGTCATCGACTACACGAGCGAGGACTTCACCAGGTGCGGTCGGAAGTTCGACGCCGTCTTCGACGCGGTCGGCAAGAGCTCGTTCCGGCGCTGCAGGGACCTGCTGAAGCCGGGCGGGGTCTACCTGTCCTCAGAGCTCGGCTTCCTGGCGCAGAATCCCCTGTTGTCGCTGTGGACCCCGGGGATCGGCGGCAAGAAGATCAGGTTCCCGATCCCCAAGGTGAACAAGCAGGACGTGGTCTTCTTCAAGGAGCTCGTCGAGGCGGGCAGGTACAAGGCGGTCATCGACAGGCGCCTGCCCCTGGAGCGGATCGTGGAGGCCTACCGGTACGTCGAGACGGGGCAGAAGACCGGCAATGTCGTGATCACCGTGTAGTCTGACGCGAGCGTCCGGGTCACGGTCCTGGCGGGCTGCCGGGGCCCTGCAACCGTGACGCGGATCTGGGCGCGGCTTGCAGGCGGGAAGGTGCGGTATGCTCTGTCCGCGATGGTCGCGAACCATAGGAGGGCAGGGGCATCCGTGAGAACCGACGCGGCCCTCGGCCGCGGTCCCTCGAGACCGGACCACCGACCTCACGAAAGGAGCGGCCACATGCCCACGTCGAAGGTGGACGTCCGCGCGCGTCAGGCGCCGATCCGGCAGCGCTATCTCGACGATCCCGACAGCGCCCCGGTGGTTCTGCGCGTGCAGGGCGGCGGCGGCGATCTCGCCGACCCCCTGCACTGCGTCGTCTCTCCAGAGTCGGCGCCCGACGCGGTGTTTCGCTGCGGGGCGCACCCCGCCGTCGGCGGCGACGGCGACGCGCCTTGTTCCGGGGACCTGCTGCTTGCCGCCCTGGCGGCTTGCCAGGAGACCACGCTGCGCATGGTCGCCGCGAACATGGGCATCGACCTTGAGGAGCTGGAGGTCTCGGTCGAGGCGGACTGGGACCCGCGTGGCACGCTGGCCATGGGCAGGGAGCTGCCGATCGGCATCACCGCCGTGCGTGCCCATACGCGCGTCGTGGTGCGCGGGGACGAACGCGGAGAGCGCGCGCAGCGGCTGCTGCGCAGCGCCGAACGCTACTGCGTCGTTCTCAACACGCTGCGCGCGGGGGTCCCGGTCGAGTCCACCTTCGCGCTGGAGAGCCTGTAGCCGGGATCTCCGTGGGCAGGCGCGCGGGGACGCACTGCACGGCGCAGACGCCTTGAGCTCGTGCGCGAGGAGCACGGTCCGCTGACTCAGAACATCGCTTCCGCGCACGGCCGGGCGACCACCGCACGACCCCGATCACCGGTTCTCCTCGGCGGCGCTCCGCGTAGCCTCGCGATAGAGGTCGACGAGCTCCTTCGCCCTCTCGAAACCCGGCTGCTGTTTGTTGGTGAACATGATCGCGTTCTCATCTTGCGCGGCATCGAAGCCGCCGCGCTTTGTCTCGGCGCCTCCCAGGAGCGAGAACTGGATGTAGCCGTTGACGAATGCGGTCGCCTTCTTGAACCGCGTACCGGATACCTGGTCGATGGCGATCTCCTTGCCTCCCTTGAGGCCTTGACCCAGCAAAGGCAATAACCTGCGCTTCCGCCTGATGACGATGCGATCCGGCATCACCAGGAGCGTGCCATTCACCCCTTTGGTCCCGAACGGCTCAGGCCCTTCCATTGAATCCCCCCGAAGTTGGTGACCGCTGTCGCGCCCATGGCAGTCCAGTCCCGCCGGCGCGTCCTCCGACGACATGGCTGCATTCTAGCGGCGCGGGGACACGACCATGAGAACGGCCGCCCGCTGCAGCGCAGCGGGCGGCCGTTCCCGGTCGGGGGCACGTGTCGTGGGCGCGCGCCGAGGTGTACGGGGCCTACCCCTTGTACCCCGGCAGGATGCCGTCCATGGTGAAGTCGCTGAACTGCGCATACGGCCCGTCGAACCTGGACGGCGCATACTCGTTCGCGGGGTACGTCTTCGTGCCGAGGTCCCAGGCGACCGGCGAGATGAGCGCCATGCGCTGCTTGATGGGCTCGCCGGGCCGCAGGTTGAGCACCACGGTGTCGATCGCCCACGCGAGAGCGCCGTCGTAGTGCTTGCGCACGAGGTCGAGCGCCCGGATGAAGGTGTCCTGGTTGAAGTGGCAGTGCGTGATCACGCCGAGCCGCGGCTTGGTCGCGGCCATGATCTCGCCGAGCGCTTCTTCCGGCGTGTGTGAGTTGTCCTGGACCTCCTGCATCATGGCCAGCATCGACTCGTACTGCGGATCGCCCGGATACAGACCGGCCTGGTGCTCGACCCACGCCTGCGGGCTGAGCGCCATCTCGTGGATGAGGACGTCCACGCCCTTGCCCTCGTCGAGGATCCACTTCACCGGCTTCGTGTCGCCGCTGAACACGACCTTCAGGCCGTTCCACTCGAGCTTGTAGCCGATCGACCCGTCCCGGTCGTGGGCGACTGGGAAGTGGGTGATCTTCACGTCGGCGTCCTTGTAGGCCTCGCCGCCTACCTTCTTGTAGGGCAGCTCGTGGGCCACGATCTGGTAGCCGTCCTGGCCGTCCGTGAGGCCGGTGTTCAGGAAGCTCATGGCTGTGCTGTGCCACTTGCACAGTTTCAGGAGGTTCTCGCAGAAGGCCTTGGCGCCCTCGTCGGTGTACTCCGCTCCGTGCAGGATGGGACCGCTGGGGCCGTAGATGTGCAGCGGCGTCTTGCGGTCGTGCGCGGGGCCGAAGCAGTAGAGCGTGACGAGGTCGCTCATGTGGTCGGCGTGCAGGTGCGTGATGAACACGTGATCCATGCGCGAGGATGGGATGCCCATGGCGGTGTACTTCGCGATGACGCCGGACCCGCAGTCGAACACGAAGCTCTGCCCGCTGCCGAGCTCGATGAAGACGCTGTTCATCGCCTGGTTGACGCGCGCCGTGAAGCTGGAGCCCATGAACGAGATGCGCATCTCGTCCTCGGCGAGCTCCTCCACCGGCAGGTACCAGTTGTTCTGGATCAGCCGGCGGGCGAGCTCCTGCTGCGTCGGATCCGCCGAGGCCACGACCGCGGCTGCCGCGGCGGCGGCCTCGGGGCCGCCCATCCCGGGGAGCCCCATAGCGTTGCCCGCCCACAGCGCCCCGGCCGTGGCGCCGGAGGCCGCGAGGAATTGCCTGCGAGTAAGGTCGTCCATAGCTCCCCCTCCATTGCTGTTCACCCTCGGGTGACTGTAGCCTAGAGGAGTCCCTGGGGGCAATTGCCTTTGGGGGCAGTCGGCGACCTCCTCCCGCGCTGCGCTGCCTGCCGACCGGCGCAGGTGCATGGGCTGATGCATGGCGCCGGCTCGTCGCGCTGAAAGGAGGGTCGCAGACAGTGCCGGACTCGATGAACACTCCGGATCCGCTGGGTCTTGACGCCGCCGAGATGCGGCGGCTCGGGTACTGGGTCGTCGATCGCGTGATCGCGCACTTCGAGGGCGTCGCCGACGAGCCCGCGATCCAGACAGGAACGCCCTCGCAGCTGCGCGCCGCTCTGGGCGGGCCGCCGCCCGGGAAAGGCTCTGACCCCCTGCGGGCGCTCGAGACCCTCACGGACGTGGCCCTGGCGAACATGCAGCACGGCGACCACCCGCGCAACTTCGCCCGCGTCCCGGGCCCGTCGTCGTTTGCCGGCGTGCTCGGCGAGTGGCTCGGCACCGGGTTCAATGCGATCGCCGCCTCGTGGGCGGGCGGGTCGGGACCGGCGACCGTGGAGCTGGTCACGCTCGACTGGCTGCGCTCATTGCTCGGCCTGCCCGAGGGCACGGAGGGCATCATGACGAGCGGCGGGTCGCTGGCCAACCTGACCGCGCTCGCGGCCGCTCGTGCGCACGAAGGAGCGGGCGTCTGCTACCTCTCCGACGAGACCCACGCGTCGATCGTGCGCGGGCTGCCGGCGCTCGGCTTCGCCGCCGACGAGGTGCGTATCCTGGCCGCCGACGGCGACATGAGACTGCCCCTCGCCGCACTGGCCGCGGCCATCGCCGGGGATAGGGCGGCCGGGCGCCGCCCTGCCATCGTCGTGGCCAACGCCGGGACGACAAACACGGGAGCAGTCGACCCGCTGCCCGGGATCGCCGACCTCTGCCGGGCCGAGGGGCTCTGGCTGCACGTCGACGGCGCCTACGGCGCCTCCGCCGCTCTCTGCGCCGTCGGGCGGCGCGCCCTCAGGGGGATCGAGCGCGCCGATTCGCTCGTCCTCGACCCGCACAAATGGCTCTTCCAGCCCTACGACCTCGGCTGTCTGCTCGTCAGTCGCCCGGGAGCGCTCAAGCGTGCTTTCCACATGTCGCCGGACTACCTCGCCGACGTGACGGCAGTGGACGAGGAGGTGGACTTCCGCGACCGCAGCCTCGAGCTGACCAGGCGCGGGCGTGCGCTCAAGCTGTGGCTGAGCTTCCGCATCTACGGGGTCGAGCGCCTCAGCG
>JBAXRL010000201.1:0-5561 GCA_037131205.1 Actinomycetes bacterium
GTCGTACGGGTCTCCTGTGATGGCCTGATGCCATTGGTAGGCGAGGGCTCCGGAGAGCGCAAGGTGGACGATCGGCCCGGGGCGCGAGTGTCGCCAGGCTTAGGGCCTATCCCAATAGGTCTGCACGCACGGATGCGCCCGTGGACACGTCGCGGCTGCGGCCCCTCCCCGGATCCCCACGTAGCTGGGCTACGAGGGAACCGTCTCGTGACCGCCCCGCTCGGTCCCCGAACGCCCCGCACGCACATCCCTGGCGGGATAGGCCCTTAGCCGAGGCGGGCGGCGCGCCGTCGGCCGGCCGCGTCATCGACACGACGTCAGCCGAGGCGGGCGACGCGCTCGCCGCGCACGCTCCGCCGGGCGGCGGCGGAGGCCTCGGCGAGCGCCTCAGGCTCCTCGGCCACGAGGCCGACGCGAGCACGCGCCCGGCCCGTCGGCTCCTCGCCCTCCCCCGGCTTTGGCCAGGCGCGGACGGCAGCCTCGACGCCGGCCCGGCCGCCGCCGGCGAAGGCTTTCGCCAGTTCGGCGGCCACCCCGGCGTCGGGGCTGGCGGCCGCGAGCTCGGCGGCCGCCAGGGCGTAGCCGTTGCCGTTGAAGCTCAGCGAGACGCCGCCCCAGGCCTTGACGGCCGCCAGCGGGGGCGCGTCGGTGATGGAATCGCCGACGTACATCACGGCGGCGCCCTCGACGCCCTCCGCGGCGGCGATCTCCTCGAGGGCGGCGAGCTTCATGCCGCCGCCCACGGGGCGGACGGCGGCCACCAGCGCGCCGCTCACGCGGCCGTCCATGTGCGTCCAGAAGAGGTCGTCGAGCTGGGTCACCGTCGCGGCGTCGGCGGGCGAGAGGTCGCCGGCGCTGGTGGCGCCGTCCGGGATCTCGATGAGGCCGCGCTCCATCAGGCGAGCGGCTTCGCCGCGTAGCCAGGCCCTCTCGTCCTTCGGCATCGCCCACTCGTCCAGGCTCAACTCCGTGCACCGCACGTTGCTGAGTGGGAATCCGGTCAGCCGGCAGAGCGCCCTGAGGTAGGGCGTGTAGGAGGTCGAGACGATGAAGGTCGGCAGCAGCGCCCCGATCTCGGCGAGCGCCTCCGGGGCCCTCGGCACCATGAGCACGCCATCGGCGCTGAAGGCCTCGATCGCCTCGTCGCTGACCGCGAAAGCCTTGAGGAACGGCGGCAGCAGCCGCAGGGTGTCGCCGGCGTTGTAGCCGGGCCGGCGGACCACGTCGGCGAGGAAGTCGTCGTACCTGCTCAGGCGGGCGAAGAGCTCGGCGCCGTCCGGGATGAAGCGCGCGGCGATCTCCTGGGCGTTGTCGTTCCTGGTGAGCGGGCCTTCGCAGTCGGTGACGTAGATGCGGCGCGGCGCCCGGAGGGCGTCGGCCGCGTCGCCCGCCGCAGGGCCAGACTCCCCCGCGCTCATCGCCGCGCGACCTCCGCCTCGACAGGCTCGCTGAGATCCAGCGGCAGTCGCGTGGACTCCGCGAACACGGCCCCCGCCGCGGTGTTGAGCTTGCCGTGCGCGAACAGGCAGAGCGTCTGGTACAGCAGGGGGATCTCGCGGACTTCGCCGTGCCGACGAATCGCCGCGAACAGCGGCTCGCTCTCGCCGGCGGCGGCGGCGATCGCGGCGACGCTCATGGTCGTGCGCTTCTCGCGGAACTGGCCCCAGAGGGGCGCCCACTGGTCACCCGTCAAGGGAAAGCGGAACGAGCTGACGACGGGGCCGCGGTCGAGCTGCGCCGTGGCCAGGTGGACCATCGCGCCCGTCTCGGCGGCTTCCTCTTCGAGCAGCCGCCAGATGACCTCCTGCCACGTGCCTGTGGGCCCGCCGGGGAGAGCCGGATGCAGGTTGAGGAGGGCGTACCGACGGCACATCGCCGGGCTGACGATGAGCATGTACCCGGCCATGACGAGCACGCCGAGCCGAGAGGGCACCAGCAGCTCCATCACGCCGCGGTGGTACTCGTCGCGCCACGTCGCGCGGTCGACGCCGAGCTCCTGAGCCGCTTTCCGGCTCGCGGCGCTCGACAGCGTGACCAGCGGGAGGTCGAGGCGCTCCACGAGCTCGATGAAGCGGTCGCTCCCGGCGGCCTCGCCCGGCTCCCGGTCGCAGAACACGGCGGCGATGTCGAGGGGTACGTCGTCCTGCTGTGAGCGGGCCACGACGTCGGTGAGGAGGTTGCAGGCGGCTTGGTCGCGGCCGCTGGACAGCCAGCCGATCCTCACGCCCCACCCCTGCGCGTCGCGCCGGCGTCTTCGCCGCGCTCCTCGGCCAGGCGCGCCTGCCACGCCTCGGCGTCGGGGTATGTGCTGCGCCCGACGCCGGTGATGCCGCGGCTGGCGGCCCACGCGGCGAGGCGCCCGGCGCTCGCGAGCCCGACCTGCTCGATCATGCCGGCGAAGAAGCCCGCGGCGAAGAGGTCGCCGGCGCCGGTAACGTCCACGACCTCGGCGGGCAGAGGCGGCACGTAGAGGTCGACGCGCCGGGCGACCAGCCGTGCTCCGCGGCTGCCCATCTTGCAGACCACCAGGCCGACCCCCGCGTTGAGCAGAAAGTCGAGGGACTCCGGGAGCGAGAGGCCGCAGAGCATCTCGAGCTCCGTCTCGGTGGCGAACAGGTAGGCGCAGCGGTGCAGGATCGGCAGGAATCGCTTGACGCCTTTGCGGGCGTAGATCTCGCCGGGGTCGAAGGTGACCTCGGCGCCGGCGGGCAGCCGCTCGAGCAGCGTCAGCTGCGCCGCCAGCGGCCCGTCGCCGACAAAGCTGGTGAAGTGGGCGAAGCGCGCCTTCGGGGTGCGCCTCGGCAGGTCACTCGGCGCGAAGGCGTCGTTGGCGGCGGGCCACACGAGGTTGCGACGCTCGCCGTTCTCGTCGAGCAGCACGTACACGCGGCCCGTCTCGCCGTCGCGGGCCACGAGGCGCGCCTCGGCCGGGGCCAGCTCCTCGAGGAGGTAGAGGCCGTCGTCATCGGCGCCCACGCGCCCGACCATGGCGGCCCGGTAGCCCAGGCGCGCGAGCGCGTGGGCGGTGTTGGCCGCCTGCCCGCCACCAGAGCGCGTCGGGGGAACGTGGACGAGCGCTTCGTCCACGGCGCGGCGCACGTCGGCGTCCATGAGCTGCTCGCTGCCGGGCGGACCCAGCTCATCCCAGAGCGGGAAGGAGCGCGTAAGACGGTAGACCAGATCGACGTTCAGGGCGCCGCAGCCGATGAGGTCGAGCGGCCTCACAGCCTGAGCTCGCTCCGGTACCGTACGGCCGCGCCGTCGCCGCGCGGCTTCACTTCGCCGACCACGCACGCTTCCAGGCCGCTCTTCTTGATCGCCGCGAGGTTCTTCTCGACGTGGGCGGGGTCCATCACCACGACCATGCCGAGCCCGCAGTTGAACGTGTTCAGCATCTCCGCCGGCCTGACGCCCAGAGAGTGGAGCCAACTGAACACAGGGCCGGGGGACCACGCGCCGAGGTCGATCTCGGCCGTCAGGCCGTCCGGTACGGCGCGCCCGACGTTGTCGGGAAAGCCGCCGCCGGTGATATGGGCGGCGGCGTGCACGCCGCCGGCGTGCCCCAGATCGTGCAGCACGGGGCTGTAGATGATGGTGGGCGCCAGCAGGACTTCGCCGACGGAGGCATTGGGGCCGGCGTACGCGCAGAAGGCGCCGCCCTCGCTGAGGAACTTGCTGTGCACGTCGATGGCATGCTCCTTCAGCAGATGGCGCACCAGGCTGAAGCCGTTGGAGTGCAGACCGCTCGAGCAGAGGCCGACGAGCACGTCGCCGTCGGCGACGAGGTGCGGCCCCCACAGCTCGTCGCGCTCCGCGAGGCCCACGGCGAAGCCGGCCATGTCGAAGTCGCCGTCGGGGAACTGCCCGGGGTGCTCGGCGGTCTCGCCGCCGAGCAGCACGCACCGCGCCAGCAGACAGCCTTCGTCCACCCCGGCGACGATCTCGGCGACGTCTTCGGGGACGACCTTGCCGACCACGAGGTAGTCGAGGAAGAAGAGCGGGACGGCGCCGCAGGCCGACACATCGTTGACGCTCATCGCCACGAGGTCGATGCCGATGGCGCCGAGCGTGCCCATGGCGCGGGCCAGCTCGATCTTGGTGCCCACGCCATCGGTACCGGCCACGAGGACCGGGTCTTTGAGCTTCGGCAGCCGCATCGCTCCGCCGAAGCCGCCGAGCCCGCCGAGCACCAGCGGGTGCTGCGTGCTCTTCAGGCGCTGCCTCATGAGGTCGACGGCGCGGTTGCCCGCTTCGACGTCGACGCCCGCCACCTTGTACGTGAACCCCTGGTCTTCGGCCATGGCGCTCCCCCGTCGGTATGACGGTGACAGTCTACGTCGCCGGTCGCCTTCGCCGCCAGCACTCCGGGCGACGGGGCGGCGGCGGCGCCACCGGCACGGGCGCCGGGAGGAGTGGATCCTCCACGCCGTCGGCGTCGAGGACTGCGTCCTCGGCAGGATCCGCGAAGCGCTCGGGGAGATCCTCGGCGGCATGAAGGCCCTGGGTACGGGCCCCGCCGCCGGCTGCGCGTGAGGCTCCCCGTCGCGCGTCAGAGCAGCCGCGAGAACAGCCGGTACACGGAGTTGCGGAACCGGACCATGCGGCTGAGCCCGAGGACGTCCTCCATCGTCACCAGCGCGCTGTCCGCGATATCGCGCTCGTACTGCTCCGCGTAGCGTGTCGCGATGCCCTCGTCGTAGAAGACCGACACCACCTCGTCGTGCAGGATGATGCTGCGGATGTCCCAGTTGCAGGTGCCGATGATCGCGAGCTGGTCGTCCACGGTCACCGTCTTGGCGTGCAGAAAGCCGGCCTTGTACTGGTAGACCTTCACGCCGGCGCGCAGGAGCTGAGGATAGTATGCCTGCGCGGCGTAGTACGGGATCTTCTTGTCGGGCACCCCGGTCATCATGAAGCGCACGTCCACGCCGCTGGCCGCCGCCGTGCACATCGCGGTGATCAGGGGCTCGTCGGGCACGAAGTACGGCGACTGGATCCAGATGCGCTGTCGGGCGGTGAGAAGCGCCGTGATGAACACGTCGCGGATCGTCTTGAAGGTCGTGCCGACGCTCGAGTAGAGCACCTGCACGGGCACGCCTTCGTGGCGGCTGTGCTCCTGCGGCGCCGGCATGTAGTCCGTCGCAAGGTCCTCCGTGCCTCCGTTGAGCAGCCACGTGGCCGCAAAGAGCATCAGGTACGGCGCTACGACGGGGCCGGTCATGCGGAAGTGCGTGTCGCGCCAGACCGCGAAGCGCGGGCCGCCGTCGATGTACTCCTGGCCCATGTTCATGCCGCCGCTGTACACGACGTGCGCGTCGATGATCGCCATCTTCATGTGGTTGCGGTAGTTGATCTGCGGCAGCCGCTTGTAGCAGGGGGCGACGACGGCGCCGGCGGCGGCGAGCCGCTTGAGCTCGTCCTTCTTGTACGTGATGCACGAGAGCCAATCGTAGAGGATGTGGACCTCGACGCCGGCGGCCAGGCGTTCGAGCAGGACGTCCGTGACCTGGGCGGTCAGCTCGTCCTGCTCCCAGATCAGGTACATGAGGTGGATGTAGCGC
>JBAXRL010000202.1:0-5539 GCA_037131205.1 Actinomycetes bacterium
ACACCGACATCGGCGCAGGCACGTTGCTGGGCCGAGTGGAGTAGTAAGTGGCCACTTACGGCATCATCCCGCACCGCCTCATGCCCGACGTCGACGGAGAGCCTGCCGACGCCGAGAACCTGAGCGTGGTGAACATCCCGAACCCACGCGCCCACGTCAACTCGGTCGACGGATGGAGTCAGGACATCTCCGACGATACGCCGCTCAGCGTGACGCATGAGGGGCTCGGCGGAGCCGCATACGCTCTCTACGACTACAACGACGGTGACAGTTCCGGGTGGGCATGGGACGGAGACGCTCACAACTCACCATCGAGGCAAGCATGACCACCTTCGCCACCGACATCGTCGCCGTCTTCAACGGCATCGACCTCTCCGACGACGTGCACACGCACGTCGGCGTCGGCGCCAGCCTCGGCGCCGTGCCGATGGAGTACGAGCCGGTCTACGACACCAAGACAAACACGTGGCGACAGGTCGAGGTCCACCAGGGCTGGGCCACCACGGCGATCCCGGTGGTCGCCGAGTTCGACACCACGGGCGAGCTGACGGCGTGGCTGCAGGCGCTCAGGGCCGCCTGCCTCGCCGGCGGCTCCCTCACGTGGCAATGGACCCCGGGCGAGGCCGTGCGCACCTACGTCATCGGCGCCTCAGACGAACCCGAGATCGTCGAGGGCAACGACTACCTGCTCCGCCACCGCACCGAGTTCACGCTCGCGCTCACGCGCTGGCCGGAAGGCTACCCGCTCACCATCGTCGAGCCCGAGATCATCGACACGCCGGAGGGCGCCGAGGGCGTGCAGTTCTCGACGACCGCCTGGGGCGGCTACGGGACCTGCTCCTACGACGTGCGGCCGCCCGGACGGCCGCCATCCTACGGTGACACCGTCGACATCGGCGGCGGGCTGTACAAGGGCAAGGTCGTCAACGTGCCGGAGATGCTGATCACCTCGGCCGCGCAGGACGAGGCCGGCATCGTCGTGGTCTCCGGCACCTACCACGTCGTCTGCGAGGGCGCGGCCAGGGAGCTCGGCAGGGACGAGGCCTTCGCCATGGCCTTCCGCGACCGTGACCTCTCCGAGTGGCAGGTCAGCGACTGCGGCGAGGCATGGAGCGCGATCGGCGACGGCTTCCAGATTCAGGCGAGCGTGGAGGGCAGCGTGCGCCTCACCGGCGCGGCGCCCGAGGAGCTCATGAGCTACACGAGCCCGGCGGCGGCCACGCACTACACGAGCCACGTGGGCAACTCGCCGCCGGCGAGCGCCTCCGCCGACTACCCGAACCCGGCGGGCCTGCCGGCGTGGTCGGCGGCGTGGTACCTGATTCAGGACGGGCTCACCGATGACCGCATATCCATGCTCTCGTGCAATGTGAACTGGAACACGCTCACGCCGCTGCAGGACGCGCTCACGGTGCCCGACCTCGACTCGCCGATCGGCTGGCCGGACCCGGACCCCGACATCGCTAACCGCTTCGCCACTTACGGCGACCTGAACATGTGGACCGGCTTCTACGGCGGCAACTCGCCGGGCTGCTTCTACGGCGGCATCTATGCCTGCGACGACCCGCTCGAGCTGCCCGTGAACGACCCGCTCGCCATGTACTCGGACCCGCATCGCCTGCACCGCTTCCCCACGCGCACCTCCGGCGTCATCAACGGACTCAAGCTGGGCACCGACGCGAAGCTGATATGCGTGTACGCGAGCTACCGGCCCGTGCAGAAGCCGCTGTGGCTTTCCGAGGAGTACGACGAGACCGAACAGCACCTCATGCGCCGGTATTGGTGCGCGCTCAACCGCTACTATGCCGAGCCCGGCTGCTTCGTGGAACTGACGAACGTCGTGGTTCTGGCGAACAGCTTCCCCGAGACCTGCAACGACCTCGCCGAGGTCTTCCCGCTGCTCATCGCCGGGGCCACCTGCGTGCCGAGTCAGGTGTCGGAGGAGTCGTCCATCATGGTGAGGCCGTTCACGACGAGGCTCGCCGCGATCGAGGACCTGCTCGCGCTCACCGACCAGCCGCGCGTCTGGGGCTGCTACGAGTCCGGCCTCCTCGCCATTGTCGAGGACTTCGGCGCCGTCGCCTTCGACCCCTCGGAGCCCGGCGTCTCGGTCAGTGCGCAACTCGCAGTCGACGGCGCCGTGGAGACCTGCACGGTCGTATACCAGCCGCACGACAGCCAGGGCGCCGCCGGCGACCGCCTCGGGGCCGCATTCGCGCCGCACGTCCTGACCGTGGGCGGCGCTCCCGCGCAGCGCAATGCCTTCCGCGACGCCAGTGGCACGGCTCACTCAATCGATGCCGCGACGATGGAGGGCGAGGACGAGATCGCCAAGCGCGGTTACGGGATGTGGGATGGGCAGATCGGCCTCGAGAACATCCCCGGCGGCATGGCCGCGAGAGGCGGGCAGAAAGTCTCCTGCGGCGCCGCCACCGACGTGCTGATCACGAGCACGAGCGTCGACCTCGACTCGAAGACCGCGACGCTGACCCTGGGCAGTTACGGCTACAAGCCGAAGTTCAAGTTCGACTCCGGCAAGCGCCTCGGCGGCGGCGGCCGCGGCGGGATGCCGGACTACGCGCTGCGCAAGGACGGCCGTCGCCAAACGTAAGGAGAGCACCATGGCAATCGACATCGCGAACATCAAGTACTACCTCTCCGGGGGCGCCGCCAACAACGATCCACTGCTGTCGATCGGCGGCGCGAAGTCGAGCGTGGCCGTCTCGGCGACCGCGCTCGGCAACCTGTTCGGACCGGTGACCGGCGACGAGGCCGCGGCCGGCGTCACGAAGTACCGCCTCGTCTACATGCAGAACGACGACGACGACGCCAGCGGCCTGCTCGACCCGGCGGTGCTGTGGTTCAGCACGAGCCCGGCGGCCGGCCAGACCATCGCCGTGGGCCTCGCCGACGCCGGCAAGAACGCCGAGGAGACGGCCATCGCCGACGAGAACACGGCGCCGGCGGACGTGACCTTCGCCAGCCCAGTGAGCAAGGCCACGGGCGTGAGCCTCACCGGCGCGCCCTACACGGAGGGCCACTACATCGGCGTCTGGCTGCGCGTCGTAACGAGCGTCGGCGCGACCAAGCGCACCACCAGCGGAGCGCCGGTCCTGCGGCTGCAGGCCGACGCGGCGTAAGGCTGCGGCATGACCGTTGACGTCGACCTGACGACCGACTGGACCGTGCAGACCGTGCTCGCGGTCCGCGACCTTACGACAGACTGGACCGTGCAGACCGTGCTCGCGGTCCGTGACCGCGCCTTCGACTGGGCCGTCCGGGAGCTGCTCGAGCGCGACCTCGCCACGGACTGGGCGATCGTCGATGAGAACCTCATCACGGCGGACCTCACGACCGATTGGGCCGTGCTCACCCGCGTCACCCGCGACCTCGCCACAGACTGGGCCGTGGCGCGCAAGACCGTCGTCGACCCCATCACCGGCGAGCCCGTCCTAGACGAGGAGGGTAACCCCGTCGTCGACCCCGTGGCCGACATCCTCGCCGAGTTCAACGGAATCGACCTCAACAACGGCACGACCACGCACATTGGCCGCGCCGGCGCCAGCCTCGGGGCGATGCCGGCCGAGTACGAGGCGGTGCGCGGCGCCTTCGGCGAGTGGCAGCAGAACGAGGTCAAGCAGGGCTGGGCGACGACCGCCATCACAGTGGACGTGCGCTTCGCGACGACGGCACTGCTGACGGCGTGGCTGCAGACGCTCAAGACTGCCTGCAGGGCCGGCGGCACGCTGACCTGGCAGTGGGACGCCGACGACGTCGTGCGCACCTACGTGATCGGGGCGAGCAGTGAGCCTGAGATCATCGAAGACAACGCCTACATTCTGCAGCACCGGACCAAGCTCACGCTGGCGCTCGTGCGGTGGCCGTCGTGAGCCCGGAGGCCCGCATCTATCTCGGCGCCATCGCCCAGCTCATGCGCATGCTGCCGGGCGTCGGCGAAGAGTCGGTGCAGGTGGTCTGCCACTACCTCGGCATCTGCGTCGAACAGACGGAGGCGGAGCCGTGACCTCGGCTTTCGAGAACGCCAAGAACGCCATCCTGCGGGATGGCGAGGTGAACGGCGGACTGACGAACCGTAGCCTCTTCGACCTCATGGTAGCGGCTCACGAGGACGAGGAGGCGTGGGATGCCAGCATCGAAGCGAAGATCGACGATCATCTCGACAGCGTGCCGCACATGGACCACGCGGCGTTCGCGGCGTTCATTGAGGGCCGGAACGCGCTGCTCGCCGACGCGACGAAGGAAGTGCTCGCGGAGGGGGATCGGCGCTGCAAGGCGCGGCGCAGCGGCAAGCCGCAGGCACGGCGCAAGGACGATCCGCCGGATGCGGTCTTCGTCGAGGACCGCGAGGGCGGCGACATCCGCCGGTTCTGGCGCTTCGGCAAGTGGGTCGTCGTCGTCGGCGGCGGGGCGCTCATCGTCTTCGGCGCCGACGCGCTCGTACATCTCATCTTCGGAATGTAGGAGTGCTGACCACGCGCGCCCTGCCCCAGGCGCGCCAGCGGCCGGCCACGCGGGCCCCCGTGGCCGGCCGCGTCTACGGACGAAATCTGACATACTAAGGCAACACGGACGGGAGGATGTGGCTTGAGGGGATGGACCCACGCCGAGGAAGAGGCGCTGCGCGTCCTGGCGCCACTCGGCGGACCGGAGCTCGCACTCGCTTTCGACCGCTCCTTGCGGAGCGTCTACAACCGCGCATGGAGGCTCGGAATCAGGATCGGCGGAAGAAGTTGCGAGAAGAATCTGAGAACGTCCAGCCCCGCAATCCTGCGTGAGATCACGCGACTCTCACAGGCGTCACTCTGCCCGGGGTGCGCAAAGCGGCCCATGGGCGTGAATCGCACCGGGCTCTGTGGGCCGTGTCACCTCAATGGACTGCGGACCGTGCACGAGATCGAGATCGCCACGGCGGACGCGCAGCGCAAGCTGTGGGCGGCGCGAAGCAAGCTGCAGCGCCGGCGGCGCTCGCTCGAGGCGGTGGAGTCGTGATCTTCCGCCAGAGCCAGAGCGGCGCCCTGCGTCTCAACACTCCCACCTGCCGGTGGTGCGCGCATCCCGTCGCTCCCGGCACCGACCTCTGCGAGTACCACGGCAGCGAGGCGTTCCGCCTGGCGCGCAACCCCGGCCGCGCCGGCTACCGCTCGCCAGCCTACGGTCGCGCCCGTCGTGCCGCGATCAAGCGCGCCGCCGGAAAGTGCGAGGTCTGCGGCGAGCTCCTACCACGCAAGTTGAACGGTGACGTCATCTGCCAGACGCATCACCGCGACAGCGACTCGACGCACAACGTCGCGTCGAATCTCCAAGTCTGCTGTCTGCGGTGCCACGACGGCTCGCGCAAGCCCGCCGTCTGACGATCGGAGAACAGGTGCACCATGAACACCTCACCCGCATCATCGTCCTGGCTGCAGGAGTCGGTGTTCTCGGCCTTGCTGTTCACACTACGGGTGGCGGCGTGGCTACTGCGGCGAGTGAGCCGAGCCCCTCAGCCAGCCCATCGAGTGAGCCCACCGCTACGCCC
>JBAXRL010000203.1:0-5530 GCA_037131205.1 Actinomycetes bacterium
CAGTCGGCGTGGTCGGCGACCCAGTGGTCGCGGGCGAAGAACACCGGCTGCGAGAGGTGGAGGCTATCAGGGGCCTCTCACGGAATCCGTGCCCATCGCTCCAACGATCGGACGCTTGGCGCGGCATCACGTCATCCGTCACGATCTCCCGATAGAATGTCAACGTAATTCATCGGGGGGAGGAACACCTTGGCCGCCACGCTCTTCAAGGAAGTCGCCTACTCACTCTCCAAGCTCATTGAAGACATTGAGATGGGCGAGATCGGTCTGCCGGAGATCCAGCGTCCATTCGTCTGGAAGAGCACCAAGGTGCGTGACCTCTTCGACTCCATGTACCGCGGCTTTCCGGTCGGCTATCTGCTCTTCTGGCAGAGCATGGCCAGTGGCAACAGACAGATCGGGTCTGTCGAGAAGCAGAAGACGGCACGTTTGCTGATCGTCGACGGTCAGCAGCGACTGACGTCACTCTACACGGTTCTCAAGGGCATGCCCGTTCTTCGCCAGGACTTCAAGACCGAGCGCATACGCATCGCCTTCCGCCCGCGCGACCAAGTCTTCGAGGTCCTAGACGCAGCCATCCTGAAGGACCCGGAGTTCGTGCCCGACATCAGCACGCTGTGGGGCAAAGATGTCGGCCGAAAGAAGACGGTCGCTGCCTTCCTCAAGCGTCTGCGCGACAAGCGCGAGGTCAGTGAAGAGGAAGAAGAGATGCTCGAGGAGGCGATCGATCGGGTCCTCGACCTGCAGCACTACCCCTTCACTGCCCTCGAGCTCTCCGGGACAGTTGGTGAGGAAGAGGTTGCCGACGTCTTCGTGCGCATCAACAGCAAGGGCATGACGCTCAACCAGGCCGACTTCATCCTCACCCTCATGTCGGTGTATTGGGACGAGGGCCGGTCCGACCTTGAAGCGTTTTGTCGGGCGGCGCGCACGCCTTCCGCCGGCGCACCTTCGCCATTCAACTACTACATCCAACCCGATCCCGACCATCTTCTGCGCGTCAGCGTCGCCCTGGGTTTTCGTCGTGCTCGACTGCAGCACGTCTACTCGATCTTGCGTGGCAAGGATCTCGAGACTGGCGAATTCTCGGACGAGCGTCGCGATGAGCAGTTCGGGGTGCTCTGTCAGGCGCAGGCCAGCGTACTCGACGTTCAGAACTGGCATGAGTTCCTCAAGGCGATCATGACGGCCGGATATCGCAGCGGCGGCATGATCTCTTCGCAGATCGGTCTCCTGTACGCGTACGCCCTCTACTTGATTGGGTTGCGCGATTTCCATGTCGACCGCCACCAGCTCAGACAAGTGATAGCCCGATGGTTCTTCATGACAGCCTTGACGGGGCGCTACAGCAGCGGTTCGCCCGAGACCATCATGGACCAGGATCTGAATCGCCTGCGCGATGCGACGAATGCCGATGAGTTCGTGGCGGTCCTCGATCACGCTATCGACGACAAGTTCACCGAGGATTTCTGGAGCATCAATCTGGCCAACGAACTGGCCACCTCTGCGTCACGCGGCCCGACGCTGTTCGCCTACTACGCCGCCCTCAATCTGTTGGGCGCCAAGGTTCTGTTCTCGAAGATGACAGTTCACGAACTGCTCGACCCGACCACCAAGGCAAACAAGTCGGCGCTCGAGCGGCACCACTTGTTTCCCAAGGGATATCTGCAGACCGTGGGTATCACGCACACACGCGACACGAACCAGATCGCCAACTTTGCGCTCGTCGAATGGTCCGACAACATTGGGATCTCGGACGCGCCGCCATCTGAGTACTTCCCCGCATACGCTGCGCGCTTCAACGAAGCCGACCTGAAGCAAATGGGCGCGTGGCACGCTCTGCCCGACGGCTGGACGGACATGGAGTACTGGGACTTCATCGACGCGCGGCGGAGACTGATCGCCAAGGTGATCCGGGAGGGCCATGAGTGCCTGGTGAGCAAGGGGTGCGCGGATGAGGCTGCAGAGCCCTGAGGGACGTGTCAACGCGTGGCGCATAACCTGTGCGCAGAGCGGCTCCGGTGTGACGGAAACCTCCGGGCGCATCAGGTTGATGCGCTTGTTAGCAGGGAGCAACGCGTCGAATGCGGCTCACCGACGGTGGTGACCTACGTACCTAACCAGGACTCGTGGCGCAATTCGACCACGTCCCCAATTCGCTGGAAGTCCCTGTCTCTCGATACCAGTGTCGCTCCGTAGTGCCGAGCCACTGCGGCTATCCAAAGGTCATTGTCAGAAACCCCGACATCGCGCAAGGTCGTTTCGGCTCCTCCACGCCTCGCCGTTGGCCCGAACCTGGCAACCAACGCCATCTTCAGGCGGCCATACTCGCGAGCGACCGGCTCGGTCACGTCCAGCATGTGGAGCAGGCCGATGAGAGCGTCCATCTGCCTTTGATTCTCATTGCGTCGCGTTGACTTCTCTACCATGAAGACAAGTTCGCCAGCCACAATTGGGCAGAGACACAAGTCACTGGTGTTCACGGCCTGAATGTGCCCAACGAGCGCCGCATCTTTGCCATCCATGATGCGGCTGGCATGATTCGTATCAAGCAGGTACATCGGGTTCAACGATCGAGCTCCGAGTCTCGTACACGAGCTGCAGGCATTCCTCGAAATCGTCGCCAGCCCATGCTCCCACGAGCGCGAGAAGTCCGCTTGCTTCGTTCGCCCCAGCCTCCTCCGCAAGGATCTCACCGGGGTTCGCAGTACTGGCACTTGCACTTCGCGTTGGAGTAGGCTGAGTGGTTGCCAGGCTTGATGACCAAGGCCCAGCTCCACCTCCAAGGAGAAGAGTGCCGATGGCGGCGAGACACAGTGGGTAGCTCGCGTTGATCGAGTTGCTCCGGACTCGAGTCTGAACATCCCTGGTCTGAGTGATCAAGGACGCCGAGCCTTCTTCACCTCCGCAAATGACAGAACGAGATGCATCCACGTATGCTCAGCCCTCCCTGACTCGCGCCACCCAGCTATCGAGCGAACCGCGAGCGAGTTCGACGATTTCCGAACCCACCGAGGCTGACGTGTGGTAGTCAGACCCCTCATTGAATGCATACCGGTCGTTGAAGTCCTGCACCAGTTCAATTCCGCGCGATCTGGCTTCACCGACGGGAAGGCGAGAAACCGTAGCGTCATCGCCGGGCGGCCATTCACGATAGCTTTGTACAGTGATGTTGTCGAAGAACTTGTCGTCAACAACCGAGCTTAGTCTCACGCTCACTTCGCTGAGATTGGCGCCAGCATTCGCAATTCCCAAGACGTGCACGAGTCGCGACAGTATTTCCTCGTCAGGGCTATCGGATGACAGTCGAACACGAGTGGTGAGGCCCGAGAAGACGGGATTCGTCTGCGCTGTCCCACAAAGCTCGTACACCAGAGACACGCGCTCACGCAGATACGCCAGTCGCTTGGCCGAATCGGTCGTCCACTCGCTGTCGTAGTTCACATTGAGACTGATGGCGACCTGGGAGATCACTATCTGGCTGTGTCCGCCCATCGACTGAAACACGATTCGCGGGACTTGCGGATCCAGATTGTCTGGAACAGGGATGGATTGCGGCTGGCCATAGCGGCTGGCCAAGCGATCCTCGAAAGCATTCGACAACCGACGGATCTGGGGCGCTCGCGGAAAAACGACGTTGAGCGAATTCGCCGTGAAGACCGGCTCGTTGAACACAACCCCTCCCAGCATCAGCGGACGCGTCATGATACCTCACAACGCATTCGTCGTGTTGATACCCTGGGCAGCCCTATCTCCTGCTAACTGGGATTCTGCGGTCCGTGTAGCCCGGTATAGGCCGAAGCGGTTGGTCGTGTCACACACGACATCGTCGCGAGCCATCCGTAGTTGGTCGGCACGCGTACGCCTTCAGCACCTCGTCCCCGAAGTGGTTGATGACCTTCATGGCGATCTTGCCGGTCGACGGCGGCTCGAAGGGGCGGCTCACGGTGGAGTACAGGCTCGCCCAGGCATCCTCGTCGATCTCGGCCTTGAAGGCGCGCTGCAGCTTCTCGTATGGCTCGTCGGCGCCGGTGAGGGAGGCGTCGCGCACGAAGAAGCGCTCCTGGTCGTAGTCGCTGTCGATGAACCATGAGGCGCTGTCGTCGGTGGAGGAGCTGCGTCTTCGACGCGCCGGACTGCCATGCACCAGGACATCCTATCCATCAGTGCCTGACTTGCCGCTGCCGGGCGACCCCACTCCAGCGACGTCACCAGCATCCGACTCCTCCAAGTCGAGCTGCACGACGGCCTTGCGCCATGGTTCTGCAGTGGAGGCCGGCATGGTGTAGAAGGCCTGCTGGGTACCGTCCACGTTCCACTCGACCGTGAACGGTCGATTGCGTCGGCCGAACCGCCGCTTGATCAGCATCGTGAGGTGGGCGAATTGGGATCTGGCAACAGGGCTCGTCACTGAGGCCGCCTCGACGATCTCGGAGTAGCTGACGTAGTCGTCCGGCTTGTCGCTGCACAGATCGAGCGTCGTTCGCGTGACGATGTTGGCTGCTCGTCCTAGAGCCACGAGGTCTGCCTCTGACCAGTCGACCCAAGGCAGCTTCTCTGAGGAGATCTCCGTGCTCGGGGTGCCCGGCGCCACCAGCGACTTCTCGATATCCGGGAGCGGATAGAGCCTCGAGAAGGTCACGAACACGTGGCCGGTACTGTCCTTGTACGGCTGAAAGCGCACGAGCGACAGATCCACGCCCTGCTGCGCCAGCCAAACAGTGGCAGAGATGACGATGGGGCTGAAGCCTTGGGCGATCACGACCACCCTTGGGTTCGCCAGGGTCTCATCCGAGACGATCTCTGCGTGTGCGAGAAGTGCCTCACCGGCCTGCTCAGTCGTGATCGTGGTCCCGCGCGCAGCGCAGAATGCGGCATGCGCGGCCGCAAGCGTCTCGAGATGAAACCGGCTCGCCATCGCCGCATACTTGATGACCTGCATGTCCACGGTGTCCGGAGCCATACCGCGCTTCAGCTCCGCGACCACGAGACGGCCGTCATAGTCGAGGCCGAGAACATCCAGTCGGTCTCGTTGCGGATCGCCAGCCACGATCCACCCGTCGTATTCGACCGTGACGATCTTCACGCCGGGGCCGAGGATGATCGGATGAGCTACAACCCACTCCTGAAGGTGAGCCCGCTCCATGAGCCCAGCGGCCGCCAAGGTCGTGACTTCGACGGCGCGGGCCGTATCGCCGCCGTCCGAGACGGCGAGCAGCAACTCTCCGCTGTCGGCGCTATCCATCGACGTCTCCTCTCACACCGTGATCATCGGCGCCGTGGCTGAAGAAGCGACCGTGTACACCTTCAGCACTTCGTCCCCGTAGTGGTTGATCACCTTCACCGCGATCTTGCCGGTTGACGGCGGGTCGAAGGGGCGGCTGACGGTGGAGTAGAGGCTCGCCCAGGCGTCCTCGTCGATCTCCGCCTTGAGGGCGCGCTGCAGCTTCTTGCAGGACAGAAGCTCTCCTCGTGGTAGTCGCTGTCGATGAACCAGCAGGCGATGTCGTCGGTGGAGGAGCTGCGGATC
>JBAXRL010000204.1:0-5509 GCA_037131205.1 Actinomycetes bacterium
CTTTATGGCATGTGCGCCTGGAACGGCGACGGGCGCGCCGGTTTCCTGTCGCTGGGGAATTCCGATATGGTCGATATCAAAGGGGGCACCGAGCCGGCGGAAAAATCCACCTCGTTTGATTCCTTCGTTCAGGTCGCGTCCAAGCTGAGGGTCGGAGCCGATGGCAAGCTGGAGGGGGTCTTTTCGAATTCCGACGGCTCGAAGCCGCGGCCCGAAGGACAGTTGGCGGGAATCGTGCTGGTCGTCGAGACCCCCTGACGTCATTTGATGCCTCGTCAAGGGCGTGTGCTTGCTGGCTCACAGTTGGAAGGAGGGAGATTTCTTGTCGAAAGCGCGGATTTTTTGATCTCGGCCCCCCGGGAAGGGCGCATCTCTGATAAGTGCAAAAGCAAAAGAAATGGCGGCGAAGCCGCGAGCACTCCTCAGCAGAGTGAGGCGGCTGTAGCAACTGTGTTTTCAGCAAGGGGACATTTCGCATTTTTTGAGGAGGGATTGAACGTGGATGAGGATCTTGCGCATGGCGGCGGTGAGAGCGCATTTATAGGGCTTGCCGCGGGCCAGGAGCCCTCCGACATAGGCTCGGATGACCGGGTTGAACTGAGCGGCGGCTCTCGCGGCCATGAAGAGGACGCGACGGATTTTGGCGCGCCCGCCGTAGATGGAGCGTTTGCCGGAAAACTTGCCGCTGTCGTTGTTGAAGGGCGCGACTCCCGCCAAGGCGACGAGTTGGTTACGGCTGAGGGTGGTGATCTCCGGGAGCTGCGCCAGCAGGGTCCAAGCGGTGATGTCGCCGACGCCTTTGACCGAGGTGATGATGAGGCTGTGTTTTTTGAGGTCCGGGGTGCTGTCGACCAAGGCGCGGATGTGCTTTTCGATGAGGGCCATTTCCTTTTCCAACGCCTTCATGTTGCGGCGCAGGGAGGCCAGCAGCGCTTTGGGCAGTGTTTTTTGGATGCGGTTCTGCTCCCTGGCGAGGAACTCGCTGAGCTGGCTGCGGCGATCGAGCAGATCGGAGAGTTCGCGCTGGCCGGCGGTGGGAGCCGGAGTGATCCGCAGGGCTTTGCTCCTGGCAAAGCGATAGATCATCTCGGCATCAATCGGGTCGGTCTTGGCTTTGATCCCCTCGCTTCGGGCAAAGGAGCGCAAAAGCCTTGGGTTGATGATGCTCAGGGCGATTTTGCGCTCGTGGAGGAACTCGGCCAGAGCCCGCTCGTAGCCTCCGGTTGCTTCGAAGACAACCAGCAGGCCGGTCTTTTGCGGAACCTTCCGCAGCAGGGCCTTGAAGCCTTTGGGAGAGTTCTCCAAAGAGAAGGCGGATTTGTCGGTTCGCACCTCCAAGGAGTCTTTGGCGACATCGATGGCGATGAGAGTTTGTGTGTGTTGGGTCGTTGTGGTAGTGGTTTGATTGTTCATGGCTTATCTCCGGCTTGTAGAGGTGAGCTCTCGGGGGACGAATCCTCCGGGCTCTTGCAACTGTCTGAGATTAAGCCAGGAAGCTTCCGGAGATCGGTGCTACAGCATGAACTCGGGGTAACCCGGTTCCAGCCACGGCTTGATCTTTCCGGAAGCGCCCGCAGGCTGACTGCCGTCGGCTTGCGGGTTCCTGGCACTCTTCCAACCTCGGCGAGGAGAGAAGAAATTTCAGGGAAAATTTGTGGCCTTCGGCCAGAATTTGAGCAAAGGCCATGAGAATTACTCACAAACCGGTAGCTCTGGCTTGGCGCCAGCGCGCGAGCGCAGCCCTTCGGGCTCGCGCTGCCGCTACCTTGCCTCCGGCATTTGTGAATAATTCTCATGACCTTTTTAACCTACAAGCCACGGCACTTTGACTCGCTCGCTCCCGCTCATCTCGCGCTGCGCGCTGCCTGTGGTAGTCTTCCCCGCGCGTTCCCACGCGCCGGTGTTGCTGCCGTGTTCGCCGCACCGCGCGAAGCGCGCTCGCTCGATCTCCCGGAAGTTGCACTTATCGCAGATGCGCCCCAGTCCAAACGCCTTGTCCGGATCTGAGAACCCGCCCAATTCCGGAAGGCCCGCACATCATGGGATGCGGCTCAGTGGGTGTCCGGGTCGTCAAAATACTCGGCTTGTCGGGCCTCGGCGCTAAAAACGCGCACCGATTTGACCTGCATCGGAGTGTAGGAATAGATCCAATGCCGTTCGGGAATTAGGCATAAGCATTTAGGATTTCGTATTCAATTTCTCCGATTTCACAGGAGTTTTCCGTGAGTCGGGGCCATTTGCTAACGGGTTGGCGGACTTTTCTCGGACAGGATCGCTTGCGTCGCTCCGGCAGGATCGCATCGGCAAGATGCACCATGACCCGCTCGGTGAGTGCGGCGGCCTGCTTGTCGCTGATAATTCCGTTGCCCGCCGCCAGCACCAACCAGAGAGAGCGAACCATGGCCAGGGTTTTCCCGAAGCTGATGCGAACGACTTCGCTCCCGGCTTCCGAGGCGACTTCGATGCGGGATCGCGCGACGACGGCATGGGCCAGCACCAAGGCCGCCACCTCTTGGGCAGCGGTGTGGACGGTGTGGCTGTTGAGGACTGGAGACTGCCGCATGTCCACTTTGAGCTGACGATACATGAGTTCTTGTTCCCAGCGTTTGGCATAAAGCCCCAGCAGCTCTTTGGCCGGATATTGGCGGATGTCCAAAAGGTTGGTCCAAAAGCGCACGTCCACCCAGCGACCGCTCTTGCGGCGCACACGTCCCCGGATCTCGCGCACCAGTGTCGCTTTCTTGCCTTTGCCGAGTTTCACTGAAACCAGTGCGCTGCCGTCTGAGAGCCGCTTGACCATTGTGGGAGCCAAGTTGCTGCGAACCCGCAAAAGAAAAGCTCCCGATATTTCCTGAAACCTTTCCACGAGCAGCCCCAGGAAGGCGCCCACCCCGTAGTAACGGTCACAGATCAAGAGACAGTTGGCAGGCAAGCGCGCCAGAAGCCGCTTGGAGAGCACCATTTCGCTTTCCCCATTTTGTCCGATCTCCGCCGCCAGCGGGTTGTGAACACCCAGCTCCACGAGAACGGCGAGCCCGACTTTGGCGAAGGCCGCTTTCATGCGCCGGCTCGTCGCCTTGCTCAACAAGGAAAGGATTTGCGGGGTATTGGTCACGGAGAACTGCGTTCCGTCGATGGCCACCAGAAGCCAATGCTTGTAAAAAGCCATCGGATGTTTTTCTTCCCGGGCCTGAGGACGCAAGGCTGTTTCCATAATCGTTTGGAATACTTTCCACGGCAGGTTGGCTCGACGTTCGCTCATGCTTGATGGACACAGCGTCTCCTGATGCAGGAGTTGCAGGTTCTCGCTCAGAGTGCCCATGCCGCGCAGAAGATGAAAGACCAAAGCCCGAACGATGCAACTGGCCGAAACCTTTGCCGGACTGCGCTTGGCCGGGCCATGGCAGCGGAAGATGGAACCCAAACGCGCGTTGGAAATCAGTGTCGAGAAGGCCGTGAGAAAGTCGGTGGAAGAGCGGAATTTTTGCTGCATCCCAATCTTCTCCCAAAATGGAAATCAAATGTACACTATATATTGTGGTGTATTTTACTGGCCGTCAATATGTTGTATATACGATGAATGCCCTAATTCCCGAACGGCATTGGGTTTAGGCTGAGGCGTGATTGCATAGTTCCATTCTCCATGAAACTTATGCCGCTTGATCTGAACTCCACGCATCTCTTCATCGGAAACCTTTCGACCAGTCGGATACTTCCGGCGATCCAGCCTGCACGTCACACTGAGTCCCTTCGCTGTGGTTGTCCTGGCGATGAGTTTGACGACCGTCTCATAGTCCCGCAGTGGTTCTCCACGCCAGTTTGAGGAGATGAAGGAAAAGAGCCGATGCTCAACTTTGTTCCATTTGCTGGCCCCCGGCGGAAAGTGACAAACGCACAGCCTGAGCCCCGTTTCGTTCGCGAATCTTTGCAGTTCCAGTTTCCAGAGCCGCAACCGAGAACCATTGCTTCCGCCACCGTCCGCAGTAATCAGGACCGTTTCAGAGTTCGGATACAACCGCCGCCCCTCGTGCCTCCACCATCCCCGGATCGACGCCACGGCGAAAGCCCCAGTGTCATGGTCGGTGCCCACATTGACGAACCCTACATTGCGCCCCACGTCGTAGATCCCATAGGGATAGGCACGGGGAACCTCCGGCTTGGGAAAATCATGACCCTGGACTTTGAGCGGTTGTTCTTTTGGGAGCCACTGTTGGCCGGCATTGTGGTAGTTGCCCACCAGTTCTTTCTTTTTCGTGTCCACTGAAATGACGGGGACTCCCGCGGCCAGACATTTTTTCACCCGAGTATTGATGTGGCGAAATTGCGCGTCGCGATCTGGATGGTCGGCCCCTTCTTCTGTCTTGCGGTTGCTCTGCAAGCTGTAGTCAAGAGCGCGAAGCATCTGGGCGACTTTCTCATGGCTCACCGGATGCTTCTGCTTGACGAGTTGCGCAGCAATCGTGCGCGTGCTCTTGCAAACCCATTGCAGGGGGGACTCTGGATCTCCTCGTGTTTCGCCATCGATGATCCTATCCAACACGGAGGCAATGAGCGGATCGGAAACAGTGATCGGTTTGCGCCCCGCGCCGGTCCGACGAATATGCCCCTCAGGCGGCATCGTTCCCTCAGCGATTTCGCGCAGGCCTTTTGTGATCGCTTTTCGAGAAAGTCCACAGGCTCGCCGCACCAGCGAGATCCCTCCGTAGCCTAACATCCTCGCCTCGCTCGCCGCCATGATCCGTCGCGTGCGCTCATCAAGAATCGGCCACAACGGCTGCAGTTTTTCGGTAATCTGCGCAAGGGTGCTCATGCTCGGAGAGCATATCACAACTCCTATGCAAGTTGCTACCTTTATTTATTGACGCCGCCATAATGTTCTTTTGCACATCGAGAAGGAACAATTGTGGAATGAGCTTACCTCGGAAATGGATGCCGATTACCTTGCAGGCAAGTTTGCCCGCTTACCGGACATCATCCGGGAAGTGCGCGGCGAAATCAAACGGGCGTGATTGTTTGCATTGACACGAATACAGTCGTTCAGGCATTAGCCAGCCGCCATCCATTTTTCCCCATCCTCGAGGCATGGGTCGAAGGCCGAGTAACGTGGGCGGTTTCGAGTGGGATTTTGCTTGAATACGAGGAAGTGATCATCCGCCTGAGCGGACTCCATCGTTGGGTGAAACTCTCACGCCTGATGGACTTGGCTGAATTAACCGCCGGAAACTTGTTGCGGGTCACGCCCTATTACCAATTCAGGATCATCCGGGATGACCCAGACGACGATTTGTTCACTGACTGTGCCATCTCGGCCGGAGCGGATTTCATCATCACGGAGGACCGGCATTTCGCCCCTCTGACTGGTTCTGGCTATAAACCGCGTCCCATCAGCCCACCGGAGTTCATTGCGCAGCACCCGGCCATTTGCCTTTGAGTTTCATCCTGGTGCCTTGGTAGTAATCCACTCAACGGAATCGCGCAAAACAAAACTGGTCGGTCTCCTATCTTCAAT
>JBAXRL010000205.1:0-5485 GCA_037131205.1 Actinomycetes bacterium
CGCCGGCGGTACGTCCAGGCGCAGCAACAGGATGGTCTCGTACTCGTCCAGCAGGGCCCGCGTCCGCCCGGGCGTCGGCGAGTGCGGCGGGCACGTGAGGCAGCGCCCCGCCGTGCAGCCGCCGTACAGGCATTTCATGCGCACCCACTCGGCGGTCACCACCTTGTCCGGCGTGATCACCACGGCGTCGCTCGCCCCGAGGGCGAGCGCCCGGGCGCGCAGGCCAGCGGCGTCGCGGCTCACCGCGACGCCTCGAAGCGCGCCTCTGTGCGGCTTGGTCTCATCGCGCCTGAGTGTAGCAGGCGGCTCGCGACGACGGCCGAACACGGGTCCCCCGCTGCCGGGACGCAGGCCGCCCGAGCGCACTCGGGAATCCCTCCGGCTCAGGCCAAGCTGAGCGGCAAGAGAGGGAATCCCCCGGTACGCGAAGACCTTGAGGATGAGACGATGGACGCGTCTCCGCACAGGCAGATCGACACCGAGAGCCATAGATTGACTGCCTGCGGCGCAGGGGGCTTGCGCCCCCTGCGCCTTCCCTGATCGCCGGACGGCCCGGTGGTCAGAAAGCCCGGATAGCTCGCACCCTGGAGGCCTTGTCCTTGCCGTACCAGCCGTACTGGTTGACGCCGCCGAAGGTCCGGTACCACGCCGCGTACGCAGCGTACTCGGAAGAGCTCCAGTAGTCGGCGGACGCGAAGCCGCCGATTGCGTCTTCGCTCGCGAAGAGCCTGTCCAGCTCGGACGCGCTGGGCAAGTACCAGTCGGTGTAGCCACCGCCGCGATAGGCGCGTGCCACCCCTGCCGCATAGCTGGTGGCGGTTGCTCCTTGCACGGCAATGATCAGGTTGGTGTTGGACAAGCCCGTACCCAGATCCACGCCAGTCGCGCCGGTGGTCACGTTGGTACCGTTGTACCAGCGAATTCCCGTGCTTTGGTCTTCGGTGGCAGCGATCAACCCGTGCGTCTGCCCCGCCACGTAGCCGGGCTCGCCGGGTTTGAGGATGTAGGCTGCCAGCCCGCCCTGGTAGGGCTTGCCGATCGCCGGCGGACCCGTCGCGACCGTGAACGTGAGGCTCCTGCTCCAGAGGCCGTTGCCGCCGGAGCTGCCGGCGCGGACCTTCCAGGTGAGATCGACGTTCTCGGGCAGCGCCGTGCTGCTCTTCCACGAGAGCTTGGTGATGCCGGTCTTCGTGAGCAGCAGCGTGCTCCCTTGGGAGACGCGCAGCTCGTACCTGGCGGCGCCGCTCGCCTTGCTCCACGTAAAGCTCGGCGTGCTGGTGGAGATGGCGCCCGTGGGCGCCTTGGCCGTGGGCTTGCCCGGCGCCGCGGCGCCGGCCGACGCGACAGCGCCGAAGAGGCAGCAGAGCGTGAGTAGCGACAGTAGCGCCGCGGCCAGCGTCGCGCGGCGCCGGCGAACCGATCGGTGCCCGCCCGGTCGCTCAGTGGGGTCTTTGCCGTCACGTGCCTTCATGACTTCTCCTCGCGTAGCTCGCGGGCGGCAGGCGCCGCCGATACGAGTCGTGTCGTACATATCGTTGTCGACAGCGACGATGGCGGACTTGAATCGGCGTGCATCACCACGGGGTCTCTTCCGGGAAGACGATCTTCGCCGCCCGCATGAACAGGCGCATGCCCGGCTCCTCGAGGCCAGACAGGTTGAAGAGCACCACCATGGTGGCTTGCTTCTTTGGCAGGTAGAACATGGCGGAGGAATACCCCAGAGGCATGCCGCTGTGCCCCAGCCAGCCGCCGGCGTCCATGATGCCCAGGCCGTACAGGAGCGGGTACCCGAAGAATTCGCTCATGCCGGGAAGCTCGCGCATATCGGCGGTCATCGCTTCGCGCAGCGCCGGCGACAGCAGCCGGCCCTCGGCCAGCGCCCTGCTCCAGACGCGCAGGTCGTCCAGGGTGGAGACCATCGCGCCGGCCGCCCAGTAGATCGAGGGATCGTAGTAGTCGGTGAGGTCCTCGAGCCCGCCGCTTTCCCCGTAGTACTGGTAGCCGTGCATGTGGTCCCCGGTGAGATCGGGGCCCTCGGCCATGGAGGTGTGGGTCAGGCCGAGAGGGCCGGTGATGCGAGCGGCCAGCTCTCTCTCCAGGGTGCGGCCGCTGACCTTCTCCACGATCATGCCCAGCAGGACGTAGTTGGTGTTGGAGTAGGCGCACCCCTGGCCGGGCGGGAAGTAGGGAGGGTTGGACGCGCCGAAGGCCACCAGCTCCCGCGGCGCCCAAACCCTGTGAGGATCGCTCTCGGTCGCTGCCATGAACACCGGGTCCGAGCCGTAGTTGAAGAGGCCCGAGGAGTGGTCGAGCAGCATGCGCACGGTTATCCCGCCCCCGTCCGGAATGCCCGGGATGAACCGCGAGACCGGGTCGTCGAGCGACAGCTTGCCCCGGTCCACCAGTTGCAGCACCAGGTTGCCGGTGAAGGTCTTGGTGATGCTGCCGATGCGGAAGCTCAAGCCTTGCGTCATAGCCTGTTCCGGGGCGGTATTCGCCAGCCCGTAGCCCTTGACCAAAACGGCGCCGTCCTCCATCCAGATGCCCACCAGCGCGCCGGGAGCATGGAAGCGCTCCATGCCCGCCGCTGCCAGATCGTCTATCTCCCCGACAATCTCGGGGCTGAGCGACTTGGCGACCGTCACCGTGACTACGTATGCCTGGGTCGTGCCGTCGGCGGCGGTGACGGTGTAGGTGCGCGGGTTCGTGAAGCTGTTCGCCGTCACCCCGCTCACCTGGCGAGCGCCGGCGCTCGCCACCGAGGCTCCGCTCGTGGTGAAGGTCGCCACCAGGGCGCTGACGTCGGCGCCGGAGGGGACGGTCAGGGCGATGGTGTGCAAGGTCTCAATGATGACGCCGCTGACGGGCGGCGCGAGGCCCTGGAAGCTGAAGGCCGTGATCGCCTTCTCGGGGCTGGGCGGCACGATCTCGAACCTGAGGCTCCTGCTCCACGCGCCGGCGCCGCAGGCGCTGACGGCGCGGACCTTCCAGGTGAGTCTGACGTTCGTGGGCAGACCTCCGCTGCTCTTCCACGACAGCTTGGTGATACCGGGCTCCTTGAGCAGCAGATGGCTGCCCTTGTGGACGCGCAGCTCGTACCTGGTGGCACCAGCGACCTTGCTCCACGTGAAGGTCGGCGTGGTGGCGACGATAACGCCCTGGGGCGCCTTGGCCGTGGGCTTGCCCGGCGCCGCGAAGACGCCCGCCGGTGCGGCGGCGCCGACGAGGCAGCAGAGCGCGAGCAGCACGAGCAGCGCGGCGGCACACGGCGCGCGGCGCACGTGGGAGGCGCGGCGCAGGTGCAACGTGAGGCGCAGGGGGAGCGTGCGGCGCACGCCCGGTCGTTCCGTGATGTCGTTGGCGTCACGTGCCTTCATGACTCCCCTCCCGTAGCTCGCGGGCGGCAGGCGCCGCCGGGACCAATGGTGCCGCTTCTGCCTCTATCGACAGCAGCGACCGCCGACTTGATGCGCCGGGCATCGTCGGCCGACGACCACAAGCTACGTCCGCGAGGATCGTCCCGGCGTGCTCGGGATGGGCGGAGCATCGCTCGCCCGCCACTTCCGGCGATCCAGGTAGCCGCTCGGGATCTCCTCATCCCCTGCCAGATCCGGGAGCGGCGGCTTGAGCACCAGCCCGATGACTCGGCCGTCGAGCGCGATGACCAGGCGCCGTCGCAGGAGCCCCTCGAGCGCCTCCGCGATCTCCCTCGCGGAATGCTCCCGCGCCAGCTCGGCCAGCAGCTCCTCGCGAGGAGGCGCCTCATCGGCCAGCAGGAGCGCGAGCCGCTCCACCCCGGTCAGCGCGATGTGTTCCTCACGGTCACGCGTGTCGAGGACGGAGAGAATCTCGCCGTCATCGACCATGACCAGTTCGGGCTTGGGCTGCCTGCGAAAACGTTGCTGCCAGACGAACACGCCGGCGGCGAGCGCCTCGGCGCCGTCGCATGGCCCTCGGGCCGAAGCGTCGCTCGCGCTCTCGAAGGTGAACGCCAGCTCGGCAAGGGACTCGGGCGGAAACGGCAGAAACCGCGCGTAGGCCGGCGAAGGCGTGACCGAGACGCCGAGCTCAGCGGCGCTGGCAAAGTAGACGCTGTTACGGCACGCCATGACCGGGTGAAAGAAACGCGGCGGATTCAGATGCGAGAGAGCCGGCGCGAGAGCGGCCGCCGCCGCGTGCCACCCGTCCAGCTCCTGAGGGAAGCCGAAGAGCATGTTCCAGGTCACGCGGATCCCGTACTGCCGGCGCCATTTCAGGAGCTGCACGTTCTGCCAGGCCTCGTGCCCCTTGTTGGCCACCTTCAGGATCTCCGTGGAGAGCGACTCGATGCCCGGCTGCATCCAGGTCATGCCGCCGTCGCTCAGCGTGGCCACGGCGTCGCGCTCGAGACAGGCGGAGATCTCAAAGAAGAGCTGGTATGGCGCGTCGCGCCGCGCCAGCTCCCGGAAAACGCTCTGCACGTAGCCCAGGTCCATCATGTTGTCGGTCGCCACGAACCGCCTGAGGCCGTGGCGGCGATGGAGCTCGTCGAGATCGCGCAGAAAGTCGGCGGCCGGCCGCGGACGGAACTCGGCGCGGGCGCCGTTGTCGCCGCAGAAGAAGCACGGGCTGCGTGCGGCCCGCCAGCAGCCGCGAGAGCCCTCGATGGGCAGAGCCGGGCTGATGGCACTCTGCAACCGGGGCAGCTCGGCGAGCGCCGCGAAGTAGTCGGCGTACTGCGGCGTCGGATGTCCGCCCATGTCGCGCGCCCGCGCCAGTAAGGCCTCGGCCGGGGGGTCGGCAGCGGGCGCTGCCAGGCGCCGCCTCGGCCCTCGCACGCCGGCCGGGAGCGCGGCCGGCTCGCACTCGCGGCCCTCGCGCAGCAGACGCCGGACGAGCGGCACGACGATGTCGTCCGCCTCGCCGGACACGAGGTAGTCGACCCAGGGGAAGAGGCGATGCGCAGCGAGGCCCATGCCGGTCTCGCAGCCCGGTCCGCCGATCAGGGTGATCACGCCGGGGGCGCGCTCGTGGATCCGCTTGAGCAGGGCGAGCGCCGGATAGAGCTGGAGGAAGGTCGCGGAGCATCCCACGAGTGGCGCGCCCTCGGCCACGAGCCTCTCCGCCAGCTCGTCGAGGAACTGCGCGGTCGTGGCGCGCCAGTCGCGCAGATCGTCCACGAGCCGCGCCAGCCTGTCCGGTTCGTGCGCGGCCCGCCTGCCCTGCACGAAGGCGGCGAACTCGCGCGGCTCCGCGATGCGCCCCGGGAAGATCGCCGAGCAGAACAGCCAGTCGCCCACATGGCAACCCCGCCCCGCAAAGATCTGCGCGGAAGCCAAAGCTCCCAGGCGATCGGCGTAGAGGAGGTTCGCGTATTCGGAGCGCACGCGGAGCCCGCCACGCTCGAGGAGCGCCTGCAGGAGCCCCAGCGAGATCGAGGGCGTGTGGACGTCGGCAAAAGGCATGGCGACGAGGACGAGATCGATCGACTTCGCAGCGCTCACCA
>JBAXRL010000206.1:0-5479 GCA_037131205.1 Actinomycetes bacterium
CGAGCGCGCTGACCTCGCCCTTGAGCTGATGGGTGCGCTTGAAGACCTCGAAGAGGGTGAGGGTCGGCGCCGCGAGTCGCCGCGGAGCTTCGATGGCGGCCGCGAAGTCGCCGGCGTTGGGGCCGTCGCCGAAGTACTCAAGCCAAGCCGAAGAGTCGACGACGTTCACCGGCGGTCCTCCTCCTCGCGCTCGAGGGTGGTGTCGAGGCCGCGCAGGAGGCCGCGCAGCTCCGCGGCCGGGCGGACCGGCAGGAGCTCTATGTGCTCGCCATAGACGATGGCCTGCACCTTCTGGCCCGGCACGAGCCGCAGTCGCTCCCGGATCGACTTCGGGATCACCACCTGGAACTTGGGCGAAATGGTCACAGTCTCCATGACAGCCTCCTCGGTATGACGACAAGGCTATCGATAGCGCGCCCGTTCCGCAACGGCGAGCACCTCGCTCTCGATGTACGGCATGAACGAGAGGTCCGTGCGTTCGAGGTAGTGGCTCGCACGTGCGCCGTCTACGGGTCACATGGCCTCCCCAGGGTGACACTGACGAGAGTCGGGGATCACAGCGAAAGCGAGCTGGGTGATTCGGGCGGCCGCCCCGAGGAGGAGTACTTGGACCATGGCAGCCGCGCCGCCTCGACCTCGCGTGAGGCAAACGTGATCCTCAGGCGACGACGGACTCCAGGGCGGTCAGAGCCCGAGGCGGGTCGCTGATCGGAGCTGGTATCTGGAATGCCATCTGTCAGGCCTCCAGCCCGTTCTCGGACTGCACGGTCTCTGCGCTCATGCTCTTCGCCGCCTCTCGGTAGGCAGCCGTCTGCGCCTCGAGCAGCTCGTCGCTGATGTCCGGCGCGGCGCGGCCGACGCCGAGCTCGATGCCCGTGAGCGCCTCGAGCGGCGCGATGGCCGCCGGTGCGTGACGCTCGAACACGCTCCGCCAGAGGCTCATCGAGGGGCCGTTGTCGTTCCAGATGGTGACCAGGCCGACGTCCGCGTTGGGGATGCAGGGCCTCAGCATCTCGCGACCGGTCACGCCGCTGGTCGTCCACAGTCGCGCCAGCCCTTCGTCCTCGAGCGCCTGCGCCCACGCGGCGAGCTTGCCAAGCAGCGGGCGCCCGCTCTCGGACGCAGCCTCGATCGAGGCAAGAAAGTCGTCGGCGCCCCTGGTCGTCACGGGCAGCGGTCCGCCCGGACCCCCGGCGTCAGATCCCTCGTCCCGAGGCTCGACGCGCACGTCCCCCGCGAGCAGCCTCGCCGGCGCCGCCATGGGCGCCGCCGCCGTACGTTCACCTTGTCGCATTCTCGTCACGTGCTACTCTGGGGAAGCACGCAGAGAAGGCGTTCCATGTCTGCTACGAAGACTTACGCGTTTGCCCGCGAGGAGATCGTCGAGCTCTTGCGCTTCAAGAGCCTGCAGCAGGGGCACGACCCGCAGGATGACCCCGTCTTCCGCACGCAGCCGGTCGTCGACCGCCGTCGCGCCGCGCAAGCCGAGTGAGGAGAACACAACATGGCGATCATCTCGCTGTTCTCTGCAAGTACCAGGAACAAGAAGCCGTGATCGCCATTCCGACCGGCGACATCCTGGAGGGTTCGTTCAAGTTGAGGAGAGGCCGTGAATCCGAGAGTCAAAGCAGTGAGGCCGAATCCGGACTACACGATCACCCTGCTGTTCACGAATGATGAAACCAGGTCCTTTGACGTGCGACCCTACCTGGACAGAGGCATCTTTCGAGAGCTGAGGGACTTGCGCAACTTCAATTCAGTCAAGCCCTTCCTGGGCAGCATTCAATGGCAGAACGGCCAGGATTTCTGCCCTGACACGCTCTATGCGGATAGCGTGCCCGTCTCATCGCTTGAGGGAAGGCTCACGCGAAGGCAAGGCCCGGCCTGACTCTGGGTACGGGCCTGCAGGCCGCTCAGGAGCCTCGGCCCGGCGACCGTGCGGCGCTCGCCCGATCGGCGTCCCGACGCTCAGCTTGCTCTCCTGCTCGACAACCCACGCAATCTCGCGTCGACCTCTGGTCGGCAGAGCAAGCGCATCGCGTGCCTCGAGCATGCGCACCGCCGGCGCGCCGCCACCCGAAGGCCTCATCCGCTGCGCCAAGGCCTCAGCGCTGCGCAGCCTGCTGTTCCGCTCTGGGCGGGACCTCGCCGCCCGCGCGTCAGCCCAACGGGCATTGCAGCTACTGGCGTCGCAAAGGAGAGTTGGAGGACGCGGAGGAAGCCGCCAGAGTATAGTGAGATAGTGCGCTACACCAGCAGGGGGCCCTTCAGGGCCATGTGAGAGGCCAGGGAGCCAGGCTTATGCTTCGTACCATCAAGGCACTCATTGAAGCGGACGGGACGATCCGGTTGCTCGAACCGGTCAGCCTTGGGGGCCCTCGGCAGGCGCTGCTGACTATCCTCGACGACGAGGACGAGGACGTGGCCTTGAGTAGCGCGGTACTCAGCGAGGCGGCTCTGGCCGCAGACTGGTTGCGGCCCGAGGAGGACGCTGCGTGGGCGCATTTGCAGCGGGCGCAGTAGTCCTCGTACCCTTTCCGTTCTCGGACCTGCCCGCGTGCCAAACTGCGCCCCGCTGTGGTTCTCGCGGAGGCTGACCGCGACGACCTGATTCTCTGCCAGGTCACCAGCAACCCCTATTCGGACGGCGCCGCCGTCGCCTTGACCTCTTCCGACTTCCTGGTCGGTTCTCTGCAACGGGTGAGCTACGCGCGGCCCGGCAAGTTGTTCACGGCCAACACGTCCCTCATCGTGGGCGACGCCGGGATGCTGAAGGATGCGGTGCGCAATCGTATTGTCGATGCCGTCATCGCGATCCTTCGCACAGCAGCGCAACGGTGAGGCCAGTCCTGCGCCCGCCGCGGCTCAGGGCTTGTCGGCGATCAAGCAACTCCCCAGGCTGATGGCCTCAGCGTCACGCCTGAGAGACGCCGAGCGTCTGGCGGCCGATGGCGGCATACGTTGCGGAACGAAGAACCGCGTGGAGCCGGCGCCGGAGCCGCCGCGCACCTCAGGACGGGCGTCGAGCATTTGGCGAAGCAGCGGTCGTGCGTGCCGACGCCGACGAGGCATCCAGTCTCCTTGAGCTGCGTCAGCGCCTCCATGGCGAGCGCGGCCTTGGCCAGGAGCTCGTCGGACCGCAGGAGGCCAAGGTCGACGAACACGTTGCCGCAGCTTCGCGTGAGCTCGCGCGTGTCTGCGCTCACGTTTCTCTCCTTCACTTCCGTCCGCCCCTGCGCGACGCGCCTCCTACACCATCCGCAGCCGAGAACGCACCACGTCTACCTCGCGCAAACGATCCAGTGCCGGCACGCGACGTCGCTCGCAGTCAATCACTCGCGCGTTGACAGCATGCCCGCGACCGCGCGCCACAGCTTGTCGAACGATGGCGCTGCCCGGGCGGCGTCCAGGTCCATCAGCGCTGCCATCGCGGGTTGGTCGGTGGGTGACGAGTAAGCTGATTTCGACGTCATCTGCCGGCGCAGGGCCTGCTTTGGCCCCGCGAATTGCCTCGGGGTCCAGCGGCGCCTCCGCATCGGACCTGATGCGACGCTCACCCCTCAGCGACGTCAGCGCGGCCAGGAACCAAGCCTCGAACTCCATGACGGCGAGCACGACCTCGGCGGGAACGGCGCCAGCCGCGGACCTCGCCCGTGCGAGCAGTTCCGGGCCGAGCTGCGCGGCGCAGTCAGTGTCCGCATCGATCAGGATCAGCACGCCACCGCCGGCGACTTGAGACTCGACCACGCGCGACATCGCCAGCTTGGTCGCCCTCTCAAGCTCACCCGGCCGCATGAGCTTCGTCCGCGGGATTGGAATGGCGCGTGGAGCATCGACGTACATGGGTGTCGGCAGCGACGCCGCGATTCGCCGCACCAGCAGCGGAACCGCTTGCAGCTCGCCATGACCCTCAACGATGCAGGCGACCACCGGCTTCACGGCGTCACGTCACTCCGTGGAGTCCTCGGCGAACAACGTGGACTGGACGTAGCGAGCGTTGTCCACGAGCTCGGGATCCGGGCGCAACTGGTCGAGGCGAAGCAGCTCGCCGGCGGTGTACAGCCGATCGCGCAACGCGCCTCGCCCGGTCGGGTCGATCGGGGCGATCTGGGTCGCACCGGCGTTCGCCGAGACCGCGAGCAGCGAGTCGGTCGCGATGTTCTCGTCGTCGAGCAGGTCCGGGCTGTGGCTGGTCACGAGCACCTGGGTCGTCTCGCTGGCCTCTCTGAGAGCACCGAGAAGCACGCCCGCCGCGGCGGGGTGCAGCGCAGCCTCAGGCTCCTCGATGCCGACCAGCGAGGCGCCCTTCCGCTGCCCGTTGGAGAACTGGAACAGCGCGACCAGCACGCCCAGCGCGCGCAACGTGCCGTCCGACACACTGGTCGCCGGGAAGCGCCACGGATTGGCTGCGCCCGTGACCGCCTGCCTGAACTCCAGCGTCTCCTTGTGCCCGAGAGACTTCGCCTCCACACCGCTCACGCCCGGTACGACCCGTGCCAGATACTCCTCGATGCGATCGACGCGCGCACGGTCATCGTGCTCCAGGCGCTTGTACACGGCGGCGAGATTGCTGCCGTCTCGAGCGAGAAGCTCTCCGGAATCGGGGTCCTGGAGATCTCTGATGCTGTCCGGGTTGAGGTTGTAGAAGCCCATGCGGGAGAGCGCATCGTAGACGGGGCGGAGCTCCCTCATCCCGGAGGCGTTCACGAGGTAGAGCCGATCGAGGGAGGCTGCTGGAGGCGCATCCACGGAGGACTCCACGACCTCTCCGCGCTGCACCTTGAAAAAGGACCTGCCCAAGCCCTCGGCGGCGTCTACCTCGAGACTCTCGGATTGGACCTCGTACTCGCCGAGCGCAGGTGCGCCGATCCTGAACCGGTAGCGGCCGTCCTGTCCGCCCGGGAGACGGAAGCAGAGGTCGATCTCGAAGTGAGTCGGGTGGCCGGCTGACCGCCTGCGTATCTCCTTGACGCCGCCGCGCTCGCGCATGGCATGGTCGAGGGAGAAGCGCAGTCCGTCACGCACGAGCCTGAGGGCGTCCAGAAAGTTGCTCTTGCCCGAACCGTTGGGCCCGACCAGGAACGTCAACGGCCGCAGAGCGACGTCGCACGAGGCGATGCTCTTGAAGTTCTTGAGCCTGACTCTGGTGATGAAGCAGGCGGACATGGCGCTCACTTGTCCCGGTCGTTGGTCGCGATGGTCAGGTCAGAGTATCCCACCTGGAGGCGTCATCGGCCGCGGTGGACCAGAATCGCGTCGCGGAGTGAGAGTGAGCTTCTCTTGCGGCCCGTGTTGACGACGGCATGCGGCCAAACGACTCGGAGCCTGAGCCGAGGGGCGCCTGCGGGGTACGTTCGCGACCGCTTCGCGGTGCTTGCTCTAGCCTCGATTTTTCACGAATGCCCTCTGGTCCGCCCTTGAGGGCTGTTGCTGGCCCCTTCGCACCCTGAAGCCCGCCCCTGAGCGCCGCCGCGGGCGC
>JBAXRL010000207.1:0-5458 GCA_037131205.1 Actinomycetes bacterium
CCGCCGCCCGCCTCGCGTACGCGGCCGCGGGATGGCGGCATGAGGGTTTCGTGCTACCCTGTCGAAACCAAGTCTGCCGAAACTGACATGGCGCGAGCTCACTCCCACAAGCGGGTCGCCCGCGCGGCGACCATTTCGATAGTCACCTTCATGGCGACGCTGGCGGCCATCTGGCTGGCGCCGCGGGTCAACGACGCCGTGGCGGCGTGGGTGCGCGCCCCCGCTGTGCGCACCCAGACCATCGCCCTGTCTGTCGCGCTGCCGGTCGCGGCGGCGCGCCCGCCCGCCGACGTGGCCGGGCGCGCCGCCGCCGCGCCGGTCGAGGCGGCCGCGGAGGGCGCGGCGACCATCGATCCGGGCCTGCGCTTCAACCTCGTGGGCGTCATCTGCCGGCCGCCGGCCGAGTCCGGCAAGGTGCTGGTGCAGGTCCGCACCAGCCTCGACGGGAGCGCGTGGGGCGAGTGGTACTCCGCCCCGCTCGAGGTGACGAACGAGGGCGACGGCTCGCGGCCGCGGGCCTTCACCGAGCCGCTGTGGACGGGAGCCGCCCGCTACGTCCAGGTCGCGGCGCGGCAGGCCGCGGGACGGCAGGCCGCGGGACGGCAGGCCGCGCCGCTCGCGCTGCGCGACGTCAAGGTGGTGGCGCTCAACAGCACCGAGGACGCCGACCTCGGGGCCACCATGGTCGGCGTGGTCCGCCGCACGGCGGCCGTCGTCGCCGGGCTCGAGCTGGCCCCGCCCGTCGGCGCCATGACCACCAGGCCGACCATCGTGACGCGCGCCGAGTGGGGCGCCGATGAGTCGCTGCGCACGGGATCGCCTTCGTTCGGGCCGGTGACGACGGTGTTCGTCCACCACACCGCCAGCGGCAACGACTATACGCAGGCTGAGGCGCCGGCCATCGTGCGCGCCGTCTACGCCTACCACACGCGCTCGCTGCACTGGAGCGACGTCGGCTACAACTTCCTCATCGACCGCTACGGGGCCGTGTACGAGGGCCGCTACGGCGGCGTGACCAAGGGCGCGATCGGCGCCCAGACGCTCGGCTTCAACACCGGCAGCATCGGCGTCTCGGTGATCGGCGACTTCACCAAGGCGGCGCCGCCCGGCGCGGCGGTGGGCGCCCTCGAGCGCCTCCTGGCCTGGAAGCTGGACGTCCATCACGTCGATCCGCAAGGCACGGCGACGCTGGTGTGCGGGTACGGCGAGAAGTACGGCACGGGCCAGCGCGTGGAGTTCCCCGTCATCGCCGGCCACCGCGACGCCAACTACACCGGCTGTCCCGGCAAGATCTACGGCCTGTTGCCGGCGATCCGCAAGGCAGTCGCCGCCATGGGGCAGCCCAAGGTCTACGGGTTCGACTTCGCCGGCGCCTACTTCAGCCCCGACGGTGACGGTGTGCGCGACACGGCCGAGGTGGGTTTCACCGTCTCGGAGGCCGCCGGCTGGAGCATCGAGATACGCACGCCGACCGGTGAGGTCGTGCGGCGCCTGAGCGGCCCGGGCCCCAGCGCCGCCGCCACCTGGAGCGGCAGGGACGACCACGGCAACGCTCTGCCCGACGGCACGTACACGCTGGTCGCGAGCGCGAAGAGCGCGCTCGGCGAGGCGCGGCCGGCGACGGTGGACGTGCATCTCGACACCACGCCGCCGCGCCTCGAGAGCGCCGAGGTGGCTCCGAGCCCGTTCAGCCCGAACGGCGACGGGCAGGCCGACGGCGCCACGGTGAGCTTCGCGCCCGAAGAGAGCGGGACGGCGCGCGTCTCTGTGCTCGGCGACGCGGACAAGGTCCTGCGCCGGCTCACCGACTGGCGCGCCGTCGGCGCGGTGGCGCAGACGCTGGCCTGGGACGGGCGTATCAGCGAGGGCGGCAAGCTCGTGGCGGCGCCCGAGGGCCGCCTTGTCGTCGAGATCGCCATGCGTGACCTGGCGGGCAACAGCGCCACGGTGCGGCGGGCGGTGGTCATCGACCGCACGCTCGGCTTCCCCGTCGTCACCCCGCAGATCTGCTCCCCCAACGGCGACGGCGTCCGCGACACGGTGGCCGTGGCGTTCAAGCTCACGCGTCCGGCGGACGTCACCGTGGAGCTGGTCCGCGGGGTGGACGTGCTGCGCACCGTCAAGGCCGGCGAGCTCGCCGCCGGCGCGCAGTCGGTCGCCTGGGACGGCAAGGTCGCCGGCGGGGCGTTTGCCGAGAGCGGTAAGTACGACCTGCGCGTGACGGCCAGTGGGAGCATCGGCGTGACCTCCGTCACGAAGCCGGTCACGGTCGATCGCTTCACGCCGCGCTTCACGGTGCCCGCCGGCGCATCGACGACGTTCGGCAAGACCGCCGAGATCGCCTATTCGGTGCGCGATCTGTACAGCCCGACCGTGAAGGTGACGGTCGCGGTGAGCGACGCGGCCGGAGGCGCCGTGGCCACCGTGGACTGCGGCTGGGTCAAGCAGGGGAAGGCGGCGACCTGCTCGTGGACGCCGCCGGCGCCGGGGACCTACACCCTCACCTTCCACGCCATCGACCGCGGGGGCAACGCCGAGAGCTCCGCGGGGGTCACGATTTTGGAGGTACGCTAAAGCACGGACCCGGGGACCGGGCCCGTGCTCGACGACTCGTGCTCAGGATGCGTGCGAAGCCGGCTCGTACGCCCGCACGCCGCGCACGATGGCGACGACGAGGACGACGATCCCGACGACGAGCGCGACACGGAGCACCGTCACAAGTGCGATGACGAGCCACGCCATGATTTCCCATCCGCCCATGATGCCCCCCTTTCTCCGCTGACCTGGGGCCGCTTCACACGGCTCCTGTAGTACTTATCTCCTTTCTTGGGCAGGAAGCGCATCGGGCGTGCGCGGTAGACAGGGGTGGGGCATGTACCTGAGTTTACCTGTGGAGCCGCCGCCCGAGCCTGACGGAGCCTCGCGGCGAAGCTCGTTGCGCACGCGGACCGCCGGCCGGGTTGATCTTCCCGGCCGGCGGTCCGCGCGTTGCGCGCCTGGATCAGGCGTCGGCGTGTTCGCGCCGCCGGCGGCAGTGGGGGATGGGGCAGGCGGCCATGCGCGCCGCGTCGCAGATCTCGCAGCGCTGCCCGGCCATGCTGATGGGCAGGTCGAAGACGCCGTTCTGCGCCTCGCCGAGGCGCAGCACGGCGTGCAGGGCGCGCGACACCGCCTTCATGTCGGCGAAGGTGTCGGCCTTCTCGGGCAGGTCGATGAGCCCCATACGCACGGCGCGCTTGCGCACGCGGCCATCGGGGACGCAGGCGAAGCGGTCGAGCGCCTCGTCGTCCCACAGGCCGTAGCGGCGCATCTCGCGCACCGCCCAGAAGGCCCGCGACTTGAGGGCGCCGCCCGAGGCCGCGTGCAGCACATCGACGGCGACGTCTGGATCGGCCGGCTGAGGCAGGAGCCGGCTCCACGTGTCGCGGGCTTCGGCGAGCCGCGTGAAGTCGATCACCTTGCCCTTGCTGTCGTTGCGGGACACGGGAGGGTCGAGGGCGTAGCGCTTGAGGTCGAACTCGTCGGCGAACAGGGCGTCGACGACGCCGGCGGTCTCGAGACGGCGCCAGTCGGCGTCGACGACCGCTTCGGGCGCCGGCTGCGCCGCCAGGGCGCCGTAGCAGAGCAGCTTATAGAAGAGCCCGGGCTGAGCGGCCGGCTCGGCGGCGAAGCGCTCGCGCTCGTCGGCGTCGAGGACCTCGGCCGGCTGCCGTTGAGCGGCGGCGAAGGCTTGCCCGAGAAAGGCGACGTTCTCGCGGCGTTCGCGATTGGTGAGCGTGGTCGAGTCGTTCACGGATGCTCCCACTGGTGTGGTTGATGAAGAGCGGCCGGCCGGCGCGCCGTGACACCATGCTAGCGGCGCGCCGGCCGTCTGCACAGGCTCACAATGCCCTCCCGGGGATGACGTTAGCGGCGCCGCGAGGTATACGAATCGCGGCCGGCCCGTGTTGACTGAGATTCGAGACTGAAGTAGTCTTGATAGCGCGGCTTGCGAGCGCCTGCCGCGACCGGTAGGCTCTGCAGTCGGAGAGGCGGGCTTCGCCCGCGGGAGGTACACCTCACCCACCCATGACTTCACTCGGCATCGACATCGGCTGCATCAGCCTCAAAGCCGCGCTCGCCGGCGAGGCCGACGACCACGCTCTGTACACCGCTCTGCTCACCCGGCGCCCCGACCTTTTCCAGACCCCTCACGAGGGCCTCACGGTGGCCGAGGGCAGGCCGGTGCTGGTGGCCCGCTACACGCGCATCATGGGCAGCCCGGCCGAGGCCACGCAGGCCCTTCTCGACGCGCTGCTGGCGGTGCTGCCCGAGGGCAGGCTCGCCGGCGTGCGCGTCACCGGCTCCGGCGGCAGGCTCATCGGGCGGGCGCTCGAGGCGAGCTTCGAGAACGAGTTCAAGGCCATCACGCGCGGCGTCACGGCGCTGTACCCCAAGACGCAGACCATCTTCGAGATGGGCGGCGAGACGTCCAAGTTCATCCGTCTGGAGACCGGCGACGGGGCGCGCTGCGCCGGCATCGCCGACTACCAGACCAACGGCGACTGCGCCGCCGGCACCGGCTCCTTCATGGACCAGCAGGCGAGCCGCCTGCTCTACGACATCGAGGACGTCGGCGACATCGTGCTCGACGCCGGCAAGGCGGCGAGCATCGCCGGCCGCTGCAGCGTGTTCGCCAAGTCGGACATGATCCACGCCCAGCAGAAGGGGTACGAGCCGCCCGAAGTATTGCGCGGCCTCTGCGACGCCGTGATGCGCAATTTCAAGGGCACCATCGCCAAGGGCAAGATCGTGCGGCCGCCCATCGCTTTCATCGGCGGGGTCGCGGCCAACAGGGGCGCCGTGCAGGCGCTGCGCGAGGCCTTCGACCTGGACCAGGACGATCTCTTCGTGCCGGAATTCCACGCGTCGCTGGGCGCCGTCGGCGCCGCGCTCATGGAGGCCGACTACGAGGACGCGCGCGCCGGCCTGGGGGCGCTCGACGCCGGCCGTCTGCCGGCCGCCGATTTTCCGGTCACCGAGCCGCTCCGCATGGACAAGGTCGTTCTGCTCCGCGACATGGCGCAGCCCTTCGACTTCGGCGCCAACGGCGGCGTCATCGACGCCTACCTGGGCATCGACATCGGCTCGGTCTCCACCAACCTCGTGGTGGTCGACGACCAGGGCCGCGTCATCAAGGAGGTCTACACCAAGACAGACGCGCGGCCGGTCGAAGTGGTGACCAAGGGCCTCACCGACATCCACGCCGAGATCGGCGCGCGTATCAACCTTCTGGGCGTCGGCACCACCGGCTCCGGCCGCGAGCTCATCGGCGAGCTCTGCGGCGCCGACATCATCACCGACGAGATCACCGCCCACAAGACGGGCGCCGACTTCATCGGCCGCAAGATCGGCCGCGAAGTCGACACCATCTTCGAGATCGGCGGCCAGGACTCCAAGTTCATCAGCCTGCAGGACG
>JBAXRL010000208.1:0-5404 GCA_037131205.1 Actinomycetes bacterium
CGCCGACCAGGACGCGGGAGCGCCCGCCTCAAGCGCGGCGCAGCCGGGCGCCTCACCCGCGGCGCAGCCGGGCGCCTCACCCGCGGCGCAGCCGGGCGCCTCACCCGCGGACCGCGGGTTCTGGATGCGCACGGGCATGCCCCGCTGGATACCGCGGCTGCTCCTGCTCATCCTTGTCACCTACGCCGTCGGCTCGTGGGCTCTCGTGCAGGTCGGTCATCTCGGCTTCTTCATCCGCATCCTGGTCTACTCGCTGTTCGTCTCCTTCGCCCTCGAGCCGGCGGTCGACTGGCTCGAGGAGCACGGCTGGCGACGCGGCCTGGGCACGGGCTTCGTCATGCTCATCGCCCTGGTGGCCGGCGTCGCCATCGTGGCCGGCATCGTGCCGCTCGTGCGCGCCGAGGCGACCCACCTGGTGGATCAACTGCCGGGCTGGATCGTCAGGGTCGACCCTTCCCTGCGGCGCTGGTTCGGCGTGACGATCTCAGAGAACGGCGCCTACTCGGTCACCTCGTTCCTCGAAGGTCGCATGTCCGGCTGGACCGACAACATCGCGGTCAGCATGCTCGGCATCGCGAAGGGCGTCGCGAGCCTGCTCTTCGAGGTGCTCACGATCGGCCTCTTCAGCTACTACCTCGTGGCCGACGCGCCTCGCGTGCGCCGCGGCGTGTGCTCGCTGTTCCGGCCGCGGTGGCAGCAAGCCATCCTGCAGGGCTGGGAGATCTCCATCAAGAAGATGGGCGGCTTCCTCTACTCCCGGCTGCTGCTCGGGGTCATCATCGGTCTGGCCACCTACCTGGTGCTGAGGATCCTCGGCGTTCCCTACGCGGCGCCGCTCGCCCTGTGGCTGGCGTTCTTCGCCGAGTTCATCCCCAACGTCGGCACCTACATCGGCGCCGCCCTGCCGCTCGTCGTCTGCGCTCTCGAGAGGAGCCTCGTGCAGCTCATCGCGCTGCTCGTGTTCATCCTTGTCTACCAGCAGTTCGAGAACTACGTCCTGAGCCCGCGCATCTCGGCGCACACGATGCAACTACACCCCGCGGTCGCCTTCGGGGCGGCGATCGTGGGCGGCAGCCTGTTCGGCATCATGGGGGCCTTTCTCGCGGTGCCGGTGGCCGCCATCATCCAGGCGGTGGTCTCGACCTACGTCAACCGCTACGAGCTGATCGACAGCGACCTGCTGCGCGACCACGACCCCGACACGCCGGACTGAGGGGCCGCCGACCAGCGGGCGCGCGGCAGGCACGCCTTCGTCCGAGGATGGAGCTTCGTGTACGGCAATACGCGGCCGCGAAGCAGTGCCGCGAGCTCGTCATCCGTGGGCGCGCCGGAGTACCGCTCTCCGCAGGCCGAAAACCGCGGACGCGCCACCCGGTTTCTCCTCACCGCAATGGTCGGTCGACCGTCAGGTCGGGGTGCGCTTCGCGCACCTCGTTGATGATGCCTTCGAGCCTGCTGTGGACGATAGACGCGTCGGCGAGAAAGCTGTGGTGGGTGGCGCCCATCGCGAAGTCGACGGCGCCGTCTTCCCGGCGGTGGAGATCGACGTCCTGGAGCGTCCCCCCGCGGCGATTCGTGCGCCGGAGCGGTGGACGTTTGCCGGCGCGGACGGGTGACGTTGCCGCGCCGCGGTGGCGCGCGGCCGAGAGACGGCCAAGGCGGCGTCCTGGAACCGGGAGCCCGCCTGACGGCACAGGCGACGATAGTGAGAGAAGCGCGCCAGCTCGTCTCTCCAGCTCGCGAGCCTCCGCAACGCCTGGTAGGCGAAGGTCTTGGCGGCCGCCCGCGCGACCTCGTCAACGAAGGTGAAGCAGGCGTAGCCGCGCGCCTCGCCGACCATGCGCGCGAGCGTGGTCTTGCCGCATGGGCGCGGTCCATGGACGAGCACCGCCGGCGAGTCCGCCGGCGCTTCGAGCAGCGGGGCCTCCCCGAGCCGGGGGCAGAGGCGATCGTTCATCTCCGGCAGATTGCAGGTATCGGCTCCGGCAGATTGCAAGGTTGTGTGGCGGCTGGTTGAAGGAGGTCCACGTGAGGACCTGCGATCCGACGCGCCTCGTCCTGTCGGGACGCATGGAGGATTCGTGTCATGGGCAGGTAGGTCACCGGCTGGCGCACAGCCGACATGGCGATCATCTGCAGCCTGCACTCCTTGTAGCAGTTGTGCCGAGGTCGGCATGAGACCCAGAACTGCTGCAGGGCTGCTGCAGGGTGACCCCGGGACGAGGCGTTCCGCGCCAGAGTGATGGCGGAAGAGGACGTGGAGGCGAGGCTGGCGCCGATCGGCGTCGAGGGCTTCGACTGCAGCGCCGAGGAGATCGGCGCCCTGCAGGAGCTGGGCGATGCCGAGCTGGGCGGAGTGGCCGGAGGAGGTTGTTGGCGCTGCGCCACGGACCACGCGCCCCCATGCCCGTTCTGCGTCCAAGTCCACGGAGCTTGACCCGGTCGTCCCGCAGCCGCACGGCCCCACTGCCCCTCGATCCCTTGGCCTTTGGCCCTTGGGGATCCGTGAAGGAAGGCGGGGTCCACGGACCCCACCGCGGAATGCTTCCTCATGGCGCAGGCGACGACCTTGTAGTCCAGCTCGCGCATGACGTCGTTGAGAGCGGCGCAGAAGCGGCGCCGAAGCGCGACGTCCTTGAGCGCCGCGAACGCCCCCTGCGTGCGCGCGACGTCCGCGGCGTGCAGGGTCACGTCGGACGCCCCCCAGCACGTCGAGCTTGAACCGCTCCAGCCTGCGCGTCAGCTCGACCTCAGCGTAGCCCGCATCGACGACGACCCCGCCGAGCACGAAGACAGGGTACTGGGGGTCGATGCGCGTGAGGCTGTGGTCGCCGGACTTGTCGAGGAAGAGGTGCTTCATCGCCTCACTCTACGGCGAGGCGGGAAGACGCTGAAGCGATCAAGCACCACCAGAGGATGCCGTTGGCTGCGGCAGCAGGGTGACGTTTTCCTGGCGGCTGAGAGACAGGCAGATGAAGCGGCCGACGCGGAGGCCGGACGGCCCGGTTCGACAGCTACCTCCGCCCCTCCTCGTCCACTGCCGCCGTCCACTTGTCGGCGAAGTGCACGATCATCTGCAATCTGCACTCCCTGTGGTGGTAGTCGAGGTTGTTGACGCCGCCGGACACGGGATAGATGCCGTCGTGAGCGACGATCGCCTGGGCCTCGTCCTCTGTGAGCTCGACGCGATTGGCGATGAGGTAGAGGCTTCGCACTGCCAGGTTCATGGTCATGGCCTCAGGGTTGGTCTTGTACGTCATGTTGCGCCTGGTGATCTCCCCTTGGACGTCGTTGGGAAGGTAGTAGGGCTTGCCCGGATAGCCGACTTTGCCCAGGTCGTGGAAGAGCGCCGCGATCACGACCGACTCGTCGGAGATGTCCGGCGCCAGGATGCTCTTAATGCTGAGCGCGTTGTAGGTCACGCCGACGGAGTGCAGCAGCAGGCCCCGTTCGATGTTGAGATGGAAGCGCGTGGAGGCCGGCGACGTGAGCCATCTGGTCTCGCGCTCGATGTAGTCCTTGAAGGCGAGGACCTGCGGCTTGCGCGGGCCGAGGAGCTCGAAGAGCTCGTGGTACCTGGCGTCCAGGTTGTCGAGGGTGAGGGTCATGCCCACGTCGTCGCGTACTCGAGGAGCCTCGCGACGTCCCGCCACTCCGGATCGTCGTCGCCGAGCTCATCCACTTCAGCGGGGACCATGCCGCCGGCCCTGACGATGCGCTCGGCGAACGCGGCACGCTCTGCGAAGACCTCCTCGACGGTGGCGCTGGGCTCCATCGCCGCGCTCCAGCCACTTCCGCCTCGTGGGGCCGCCGATGCGTTGGAGGACGCCACCGGCTCTGGACCGGCATCGATGCCGAGCCTCGCGAGCCGGCCGATGAGCGCCTTCTGCACCTCTGGATCGTTGCACGAGACGTGGTGCTTGCCGGCGGTCGGAAACCCGACGAAGACGACGATGAGCTTCTTGCCGTCAGGCAACCTCAGCTCCTTGCAGAGCTCGAGCGCGCTTGCGATGGACGCCGCCCCGCTCGTCCCTCTGGAGTCGTAGAACTCGATCGCCCATCCCTGTCTGAGGCTGTGGTGCACGAGCTCGCGATAGAGCTTGGACACATCGCTCGTGCCGGGAGTCGCGTCGATGGCGTGAGCCAGCATGTCCGGGTCGATGACCCTGTCGGTCGCCTTGTGCTTGCCGAGCTCGAAGGCGAACAGAGCGTTCAGTGCCTCAGCGCATCTGTCCTCGATGGGTGCGGAGGCCTCCGGCGGCAACGTCAGGGCAAGGTCGAACCTCGCGCCCCTGGGGGTCTGGCCGATCCCGATGTAGCGAGCGACCGTGCAGTGCTCGGATTGCAGGAGCAGCGTGGAGAAGCCCTGCCGTGGGTCGTCGATGCTGAGACGTGCGCCTCCATGCACGTGGAGCCTGGCGTAGAGGAAGCCGCGGATACCCGTGTCGCCGTGAAAGCCGAAGGGGTGCGTCAGAAGCTTGGCGACGGTGTCGGCCACCGAGGTCATGGTGATCTGCTCGCAGAAGCGCTCAAAGCAGGTTGCCGGCGGCGTGGCGGTATCCTGCGCGTTTGACTCCACGGCCGGCAGATAGTCCAGATCGTTGGTGACCCGGAGCCTCTCGAGTACGGAAGCGAACCCGTCCGTGTAGTCTTCGCCCCACGAGCCGGTGGCGGTGCCGTCGTGGAGGCACTTCGCCATGTACCGTGCGGCTTCGTCGATGGAGGCTTTGAGCTCCGGGCAGAAGTCCGGCCGGTGGTTGAGAAGCCAGGGCACCTTGCCAAGGGACAGGATGCCGAGCGCGTCGACGGCTCCCAGGATGTCGTCGTAGCCGTGCCCCTGCAGATTCCGGGCGGCGCAGAACAGCATCCCCGTCTGCAGCGCCTCGCGATAGCCGGGGATGGCGAGCGCGGTGAGCGGGTGGTCGCAAAGGCAGCGCGCCAGCGTCGCCGTGGCGATGTACGTGGGGGTGAAGATGCGCGAGTCGCGCGTCTCTGCGTCCATGTCGTCGTCGTCGGGCACGACGGCCCAGCTGCCCGGCATGGTCCTGCCCAGAGACCCCCGCTGGCCTTCGACCAGCGATGTGAGGTAGCCGGCGAGATCGTTCAGCGAGTAATCTGTGTCGTTGGGGACCATGCCCCTATCCAGGGCGTCGAGAAGCTCCTTCATCGACGCGACGATGTCTGGCTTCTCCGGCGTCCCCCGATGGTCGCCAACGTCGCCCTGCTGGATTCGCTTGATCACGCTTGCCGCCTCCTGGTGCTGTCGACCGAGCCGCGGATCCATGGCTGGGCCCCGAAACGGCGCTCGAGCGAGGACATGCGGTCTTCGAATGGGCACCTTAGGGCCTGTCCCGATAGGGATGTGCGTGCGGGGCGTTCGGGGACCGAGCGGGGCGGTCACGAG
>JBAXRL010000209.1:0-5393 GCA_037131205.1 Actinomycetes bacterium
TGACGACGGTGCCGATGGCGCCGACCACGGCGAACTTCACGAACTGCTTGCCGCTTCGGTAGAGACGTTCGTCCACGGGCCACCTGGATCGCGCGAAGAAGACAGCCGCGCGGCGCCGCAGCGCCGGCCGCACGGCCGGAAGACTGCGGCCATGATATGTGATGGGCGGCGGCCCAGAAACCCGGGCGCCGCCGCTCAGCGCGCGCCGCCCGTCAGCGCGGCGGCGCCTCCCAGCGCGGCGGCGTCCTTCAGCGCCGCGCCATCCAGGCGTCGACCGCGGACCATACGGTCGTGAAGTCGGCCAGCGGCCGCCACTCGAGGCCCTCGGCGGCGCAGCGCTCGGCGAGGTGGCTGCGCGCGAACGTGAGGTCGGCTTCGCGCGCGGGGCAGAGGTCGCTGGCGCCGTCGCCGAAGGCGAGCACGAGCTCGCCGGGGCGGCGCAGGGCACGCAGGGCCGCCCCCTTGCAGGCGCGCGGCCCGCAGCGCGGGCAGTCGCCGAGCACGCTGCTGAAGACTAGGTGGTAGGGCGGCCCGCCCTGGGGGCCGCCGCCCACGAGCTCACTGGCGTGCAGCTCGACGGGCGGCAGCATCTCGCGGCTCCAGACTGCCTCGATCGCCTCGCGCAGGCCGGCGCTCACGATGACGGGCCGTCCTCCGCGCCCCTCGAGCTCGGCGAGAAACGCCGCCAGGCCGGGCGTCGGTTCGGCCTCGTCGACGAGGGCGCCGAGCAGCTCCGCCCGCGGCGCCCGAATCAGCCCGATCTGCCGGTCGAAGACCTCGGCGTGGCTCATGCGGTCGGCCTTGGCCTCGTCCTCGAGGGGCCGCCAGGCGTCACCCACGAAGCGCTGCAAGACGATCTCGTTGCACTCGTGGGTCGTCAGGGTGCCGTCGTAGTCGAGAAAGGCGAGCATGGCGCGAGTGTACACGAGGCGCTGCGCGGGCTGCCCCGCCAGGGTCGATCGCCTGTACGTCGCGCTCCATTCCAGGGGCGGGTGGTGAGGCGCGGACGTGAGCGCCGGGCCGCCGTTGCCAAAGCGCACACCTCACGAGTATCGTCTTCCACGTGGCGCACGGCGGATTGCTCGATACCATCGAGCACCCGAATCAGCGCCGCTATGCAGGCCAACGGATCTTCAACGTCAAGGTGGAGGAGTATGTCTGCCTCGTGCCTTTCGTCGAAGACGATGAGGTCATCTTTCTCAAGACGATCGTGCCCAGCCGCAAGATGACGAAGCAGTACCTGGGAGGTGACGCGGAATGAAGCTCACGCCTGAAGAGGAGAGCCTGCTCGGTTCCGTCGAGCGCGGGGAATGGCAGCGTGTCACGGACTTCCCGCAGGAGTCGGCGCGCTACCGCGAGACGGCCCGCGCCACCCTGCGCAAGGACAAGCGCGTGAACATCAGGATGAGCGAGCGCGATCTCGTGCGCCTGCAGAAGACCGCCGCGCAGGAGGGGTTGCGCTACCAGACGCTCATCTCCAGCATCCTGCACAGGTACATCAACGGACGCCTGGTCGAGACGCATAGGTAGGGCCGGCGGCGGCTGGGCCGCCAGATTGTGGACATCCCACCGATCCATCCACCGGGGAGCCTGCAATGTCATCTGTTCACGCGGTCGCCACCGTCACTCGACGCGTAGACCTGCGATAGATGCGGTTTGCCTATTGTCGGGATGGCGGAGCCGCCAAGGGGTTGGGGGCTGGCGTCAGAGTGACAATGGCTGGGTTTGCTCTGTGGACTGCCACCGTGAGTATCGAGACAGGGATCGCTGCGTTTGTGGAGTTGTTCAGACTGGATAGCGGTTGCGAGCCGCTCCACGTTTCGCAGCCACCCTTCCTCCCACGGAGCTATACTTCGACCATGGAATTTGAGTGGGATCCAGAAAAGGCCGCACTTAACCTCGATAAGCATGGGGTTGAATTTGCTGAGGCCACCACCATCTTCGCAGATCCGCTCGAGCTCACCATCGCCGACCCAGTTCACTCACATGAAGAATCCAGATTCCTCAGCGTTGGCAAGTCACTGGCCATGCACGTTCTTCTCGTTTCATACACCGAACGCGAAAACCGCATCCGCATCATCAGCGCACGTCTCGCAACGCCACGCGAAAGGCGTCAATATGAATCAACAGGGTAACGACACCAACGACGAACTCCAGCCCGAGTACGATTTCTCGGCGGGTACGCGCGGCAAGCACCACGCGTCCTACCAGGCTGCCACCAACGTGGTTCTGCTCGACCCCGATGTTGCCGAGTTCTTCCATGACTCAGCCTCAGTCAATCAGGCGCTTCGGGTCCTGGCCCGAATCGCACTCGAACAGACGCACTCATCCCGATCGGCCTGACCGATCGCTCAACCATACGCGGCGAAAGCCATCCACCCCGAGCGGTCCGCCTTGTGCGGACTGCACTGATCAAAGGATCAGTGAGCGCCATGAGCGACCTGGTCGCCGAGCTGGCGGAGAGGGGGCGAAGCCTCAGTCCAGAGGACAGGTCGCGACTTGTCGACTTGCTGCTCGACTCTCTTCACACCTTTCAAGACGACGACACCGAAGAAGCATGGAGATCGGAGATTCGTCGCCGGGTAGATGCACACAAGCGGGGTGACGCAACCCTTCTTGATGCCGACGACGTTCTCAGGGAGGCCAGGCATCTCGCACCGTGAAGGTTCTTCGACTCGATTCAGCAGCGAGGGCGGAGCTGCTGCACGAAGTGAAGTACTACGAGGTTGCCAAACGGGGATTGGGGCGTCGGTTTCACGCGGATCAGGATGCATCCAGAGTCAGGGTCACCGTTTGAGGCAGGGACTCGGCAGGTAAGAGTGAACGGCTTCCCCTTTTCATCGATCTACATGGAAGAGGAGAAGGAGACGGCGGGCGCCTGGCTACTGGCTGGATCGCTTGACGTGACGATGTAGAACACCGCGCTGCACCCGCCCCGCGTCCTCACCCGAAACGCCGCGCCGGCACGCGAAGACCTCCCGCATGCCGTGGAGATGACGGCGCGTGATCTCGAATCGCTCCAGGCTGTTGTCCGCGCGATCGAGGCGTCGATCGAGTCGTCGCCGTTTCGGCGTTCACGCGGGGGCAGATCCGCAAGATGGGGCGCGCCGCCCTCCAGCCAGGGCACTTGACATGGTAAGGAATCCTCCTTACCATTGATTCATCCACCAGGGAGCCTGCCATGCCACCTGTTCACGCGGTCGCCACCGTCACGAGTAAGGGGCAGATCACATTGCCCAAGCCCATCCGCCAGGCGCTCGGCGTCGGTGTTGGGGGCAAGGTCGCGTTCGATCTTCGTGGCTCCCAGGTCATCGTCAGCCGCGCGGAGGATGTCCCTCACGAAGACCCCGCCATCGCGAGCTTCCTCGGCCTCCTGGAGAAGGACATCCAGAGCGGGCTGCACGTCACCGGCCTGCCGGAAGACCTGGCTCGCTCCATGCTGGCCGCCCTCAAACAACCGCTGGACCTCGATTCCGAGATCGAGGGTGATGTCGCGCTGTGATGCAGCGGCATGGGTGGCATCTGCTCTTCCACGAATGCCTGATCGAGCAACTGCGGAAGCTGGAGGTTGCTGTTCAACGGGCCAAGACGCAAGACCCTCGAGGGTTTGAGTCGAACGCCAACGTCAAACTGTTCAATGCGCTCGCACGACTGCTGCTGGAAACGGCGCCGAGCGGTCCCGACCGCGAGGAGTACCGCCAAGGCGACACGATGGGAGCGGAGCTCCGCCATTGGCGTCGCGCCAGGATAGGTCGGCGTTTCCGCTTGTTCTTTCGCTTCGATTCGAGATCCAGGATCATCATCTTTGCCCGGGTGAACGCGGATGACTGGGCGACGCTTCGCGCAGCCTGCACGGCAGACTGGAAAGAGGACGGCGAGGTCGATGTCTGAGCGCTCGCTGAAGTGCGCGCCCTCGGCGAGTGCGCCGCAGGCGAGCACCCGCGTGTGGCCGCGGCGACCGGAGAAGTTCCGCGGCCGGCGGCCGCGAAAGATGAGCGTACCTTCTCAGCCCGTGGAGCCGCCCGGATCCACGTCGCGCCCGTGGACTTTGCGCGCCGCGGCCGCCGCGGCTGTGGGAGCCGCCGCGGCGGGGTAGTACTGTGAGGGAAGATAAGAAGAGTTGGCGGATCCTTATCTTCCCCCTCAGCAAGCGAGCCTGCGGAGGCCCTGCGCGATGGGGGAAGATAAGGAATTCCGGCCGATCCTTGTCTTCCCTTTTCGCACTACCCCCTGCCGGAGCCGCCGGCGCCGCCGGAGCCGCCGGAGACGCCGGGGTCGCCGGGATCGCCCGCGCGCGCCGGGATCGCCGGGGTCGCCCGCGCGCGCCGGGATCGCCGGGGTCGCCCGCGCGCGCCGGGATCGCCCGCGGCGGACCTCAGTCGTTTGAGGCCGCGGCGATCGCCTCGATTACCCTTGATAAGGGCGCACAGAGGGCGCATACTAGGCGCATGCTATGGGGAGGTATCGACCACGATGCACAAGAGCAAGATCAACATCACGATGGATCAGGACCTCATCGACTACGCCAAGACCTACGCGTCACTGCAGCGCACCACGGTCTCGGAGGTCTTCACGCAGTTCGTCCTGCATCTGAAGCGGGTCCATGACGTCGATCCCATGCAGGTCATCCTTGAGGATCCCGGGTTCAGAGACAGCCTTCTGCGGACCATGACGAAGATCCAGTCCGGTGAAACGAGGTGGTCGCCCTACGACGAGGTTTTCTGATGATCGCCCTGTTCAGTGACGACTTCGTCGCTGCGCTGCAGAAGCACGCCGCTCTCAAGAGCGCGGTCCAGAAGAAGGTGGACATGATCCTCGAGAGTCCCGTCGGAGCAGGGGAGCCCCTGAAGGGCGACCTCCGCGGCTACTACAGCGCCCCGCTGAAGAAGAGCTTCCTCATCATCTACCTCTACTGTCTGGCCTGCCGACGAAGAGGAGACGACGAGATCGTCCGTTGCCACGATTGTTCGAGCTGCGCCGACGAAACGGTGAAGTTCGTGCAGATGGGTCCTCATGATCATGTCTACAAGAAGCGTGGACGCTGACCAGCGGGGCTGAACTGCGCGTACTCTGACATTCGAGAAGTGCTGGCGGAGATCATCGGCCGCGGCCGAGGTCGAGCCTGTCGCGTAGCGACAACTGGGTGCGCCTCCGGGGCGGATCTCGCGCGTGAACATCACATCACGATCCGGCGACGCGCTTTGCTCCGCGCGGGCACGGTCACGGTGATTCCTGCTGACGCCGGCGATCACGTAGGTCTGTCGCGGGAGCCGCTGGGGCCGCCGGGCGCACCCGCGTGAACATCACATCACGAATCGCCGAGGCCGCGCCGTCCGCGGCGGACCTCAGTCGTCTGAGGCCGCGGCGATCGCCTCAAGCACGTCCGCGAACGC
>JBAXRL010000210.1:0-5392 GCA_037131205.1 Actinomycetes bacterium
TACGTGGGGATCCGGGGAGGGGCCGCAGCCGCGACGTGTCCACGGGCGCATCCGTATGTGCAGACCTAACGGGATAAGCCCTTACGTTCCTGGCGCCGTCACGGGCACGGTCAGCGCTTACGCCCTGCGCGCCGTTGCCGGCTGCGGGCGCGCGGCTGCGCCTGCGAGGCGGGCGGACCCGCCTGCCCCCCAGGCGCAGCCGCACGCGCCCGGGTCAGACGGGCGTTCTGCAGCGTGATGAACATGAACGCGACGCTGCCGAGGATGAGGCGCGTCACGACAAAGCTGACCTCTCCTCCCAGCGTCAACACGCCGGTCACGATTCCGGTGACGCCCATCGCCCACATGACGAGCTGGACGTCGCGCGCCCGCTGGCGCGACATGAACGGCAGAAACGACATGTTCAGCGCTACGAAGAGCATGAGCAGCGCGGCGCCTGTGGTGAGGGTGAGCGTCACGTACATCGGACCCGCCTTCACCGCCGGGTCGGGATCGAGCACGAACCCGACGGCCGAGATGACCATCAGCACAGCCACGACGAAGACCACGCCCACGAGCAGCAGCAGGCTGACGGTGCGGATCGATGGGGCGTCCGTCCTGGGGCGTGATGTGCGGCCGGAACCCTGCCCGGCCGGCTGTCCATTGTTCGACCTGCTGCGACTCATCTTCTCTCCATTCTGACCCAGGAGCCCCGCAGGCGATACCCGCCCGGCGTCGCCAACCATATCCCACGAGGCGCGGCGGGACTGCCTTGCCACATCACGGGATGCGCAGCTTCGCGTCGCGAGCGACCGGCTGCGCGCTGGTTTCGCCCGCCGTAAACGTGCTCGGCCGAGCGCGGCATACTCCTCGAGGTCGTCCCCGGGGATGCGAAAGAGGCAGTTCCAGGTCACGTCGAGGCGCCGTGACCGGCCTTCGCGCAGCAGGGCGATGTTCCGATGGGCGCACACACCCTTTCTGAATGCCTTGAGGATGCTCGGGCACAGCGACTCGATGCCGGGCTGGACGTGCGCGAAGCCGACCTTCTTCATCAGGAGCAACTCGGCGCCTGCTCCTCTGCCGTCGAAGAAGCATCCGCGCGCGGGCACGCCCGTCTGCGACGAGAGCGGCCGATCCCTCCGCTCCCGCTCACTCGCATGGCCCAGCCCGGTAGGGTGTGGGCACGCCGTGCGGCGGCCGCGTGGCGCGCGCGCGACCCGGCGCCGCGCCAGGGCGCGGCCGCCGCGCGCGCGCTATGCTGAGCACAGCATGGCGAGACGAACGGGAAGGACCGTGGACGGAATCGACCCAGAAAGAAGAGTCCCAGTGAAACGCCTCGGCCTGGTCGTGACGATCGTCGCCCTGGTCATCGCGGCGGCGATCGGCCTGGTCGTGACCATGGGAGCCATCCACGACAAGTCGGTCGCCTCCGACGTCGGCGCGTTCAGCGAGCCGGTCCCCGTGGGGGACTACTATCTGGAGGTGCTCGTCAAGATCGTGGCGCTGGACCTCAACAAGGAGACCGTTGGCCTCCAGTTGGAGTGCATCCCGAAGGGCGACGCACTGGTCGACGACGGTGGGCATCTCAAGCGCGCGCTGGTGCTCACGTTGGGAGTGTCCGCGGCGGGTACGGAGCAGAAGAAGACCATCCCGTCCGGCGACACGGGCGCCATCACCACCGCGTACCTCGATCTGGACGGGAACGTGGAGGAGTACCCGGGGGACCGTCACACGACCAGTCTCTGGCTGAGCGCGACCAGGCAGGCGCAGGGACTCGACCCGGACCCCATCCCGATCAGGCTCCAAACTTACGGGGCCTGGCCGGGGCTGGACATCGATTCCACGGCCTCGGACTGGGCCCCGGACTGGCACAGCGGCTGGAATCCCATGAGGCAGCTCGACATCGCCGTGACCCGGTCTCATGCCACGACCATGGTGGTCTACTTCTCGGTCGCGCTCACGTGGATCCTCATCGCCAGTGTCGTCGGCATGACGCTCGCCGTGGTGTTCGGGGGGCGCAAGACCGAGATCGCGATGGTCGCGTTCTTCACCACGCTGCTCTTCGCCTTGACCGCCTTTCGCAACGCTCTGCCGGGGGCGCCGCCCATGGGCACGTCCAGCGACTACCTCGCGTTCTTCTGGGGCTACGCGGCGGCGATCGTCGCCATCGGCGTGCTCTCAGCCGTGTGGCTGTGGCGACGGCCGCCGAAGGATGAGCACAAGTCCGGGTGAGCGCCCGAGGGCCGCGGCGGCCGCCGGCCGCTCTGCACGACGCGGCCGCCCGCAGCCCCCTCAATCACCCCGCGTCGGTCTGCGCCGCCGCGCTGGTCAGTCGTCGCCGACGCGTACCAGCATCTTGCCGACGTTTTCGCCGCGCATGAGACCGATGAACGCGGCCGGCGCGTTCTCGACGCCATCGACGATCGTCTCGGCGAGGCGGATGCGCCCCTCGGCCAGCCAGCCGCCGACCTCGGCGAGAAACGCCGCCTGGCGATCGGCGTGGTCGCTGACCAGAAAGCCACGCAGCGTGAGCCGCTTGCCGATCATCAGAGCCAGGTTGCGCGGCCCGGGCGCCGGTGCGACGGCGTTGTACTGCGAGATCGCCCCGCAGAGGGCCGCGCGGCCATGCACGCGCAGGGCGCCGATGGCCGCCTCCAGATGCTCACCGCCGACGTTGTCGTAGTAGACGTCGATACCGTCCGGCGCGGCCTCTGCCAGAAGCCGGCGCGGCGAGCCCTCGTGGTAGTTGAAGGCGGCGTCGAAGCCGAGCTCGTCGCAGACGTAGCGCACCTTGGCCGCGGAGCCGACGCTGCCGACGACGCGCGCCGCGCCGCGCAACCTGGCGATCTGGCCGGCGAGACTGCCGACCGCGCCGGCCGCCCCCGAGACGAACACGATGTCTCCGGGCTGCAGCGCCGCGATCTCGAGGATGCCCACCCACGCGGTCAGGCCGACCATGCCGAGGACGCCGAGCCAGGCGCTGAGAGGGACGTCGCCGGCGGGCACGCGGCGAAACGCCGTCGCCGTGCCCAGCGCGTACTCGCGCCAGCCGAGGTCGTGCAGAACGACGTCGCCGACGGCCAGGTCGGGCGACTGCGAAGCGACGACCTCGCCGACCGCCATGCCGGTCATCACCGCGCCCAGCGCGAAGGGCGGCACGTAGGACTTGGCGTCGCGCATGCGACCGCGCATGTAGGGGTCGACCGAGAGGAAGCGGTTACGGACGAGGATCTCGCCGGGGCTGGAATCGGGTACCGCCGCCTGCACAAGGGCGAAGTCACTCTCTCGCGGCTCGCCGTGTGGCCGGGCGACGAGGTGGATCTCTTTGCTGCTGCGCGAAGACTCCATGTGGGACACTCCTGTACGGGGGGTGCCCTGAGCCTGCCCGCGTGGGCGGTGACGAAACGTGGGGCGGCCGGGCGCCGGGATGGCCCCGCGCGGCGGATCGACGTCACGTCACATCCGCCACGTGGTGCTCAACTCACTGCGCGTCGCGCATCGCGCTGATCCCGCCCTGCACGCCCACATACAACGTCCCGTTGGGACCGAGGAAAGCCCCGGCGTAGAAGTTGTCGTAGAGCTGCCCGGTACCGGAGAGCTGCTTCCACGCCGTCTTGCCGGTGCGGAAGTCGAGCGCCGTGAAGTACCAGGGGTCGGTCGCGCCGGGGCCCGCGGGCTTGGTGTACGTGTAGATCAGCCCGTTGGCCAGCGACATCTTGCTGATCAGCGAGGGGATGCTCACCGTGTTGTTGGTCCAGACCACGTGACCCTTGCCCTTCTTGTCGAGGTCGATGCGCGTGATCCCCGGCGTCGTCGTGCGACCCTGCGTGGTGTCCTGGCTCGAGCTGCGGTAGCCGTAGTTGTTCTCCACGATGATGGACCTGTCGGTGCAGACCAGCGAGTTCTCGGTGCAGCTTGCGCCGGCCTTGAACACGGGCACGGAGGCGGTGAGCCGCTTGCCCTTGATCTGCTTGGCGCGGAGATACACGAGGACGTGCATGCGCGGCGAGGCGTTGTCGGTGATCGTGACGTACCTGGTCCCCATCAGGGTGGGGGTCGTGCCGGTGCCGAGCTCGACCTGGCCCGGCTTCACGTTGTAGCCCTCCGTGTAGGGCTCCCTCCAGGTCGTGCACGGCCGCCCGAACTGGTCGGCGTCGAAGCGGTACATGGCCTTCTGAGAGGCGATGAAGGCGCCGTTGTCCGCGGCGACGGCGTGGCCGTTGGCGATCGTCTCTCCCAGCATCGCGAGGTCCTTGCTGATCCCGAGGATGGCGCCCGTCTTCGCGTCGACGGTGCACACCACGCCACCCTTGCTGGTGACCCAGATGTGGCCCGCGAAATCGGGCGCCAGGGCCTCGATCGCGTCTCCCTCGGGGATCGCGGGGGTCAGGTCGTAGGTCGCGTCGTGCGAGAACGTCCAGCCGTCCGCCGTCTGCGTGTGCGAGACCACCCAGATGGTCCGCTCCACCGTGCCGATGATGATGCGGTCCTGCTCGTCGGAGTAGAAGTACGTGCCCGCTGGACGGAAGCCGGGGTAGTAGGTCTCCGACGGCATGTCGAGCTCGGCGAGAGTCGCGAGGGTGTCCGGGTCGATGAGGGTGAGCTGGACCGTGGCCTGCGACGCCGCGAGATCGCTCACGATCGCCGCGGCCACGATGTTCCCCGCCGTGTCGAAGGTCATCCCGACGACCAGGGCGACGGGATCGGTCTGCGTGCCGAGCCACGTCGACGACGTCACCGGCGACTCCCCGAGCGGCCCGGCGCCGGGGTAGGTGTCGCTCTGGTAGGTGTCGTTGTGGATGCTGCTCCAGGGCCCGGGCAGCAGGAACGGGTTCTGCGGGATCGCCGGGGCGATGACGGGGTGGGCCACCGCCGCGGCGCCGATGAAGGGCTCCACGGGCTCGGCGCCCTTCTGGCCCGGGATGGCGACCGCGGGGATCGGATAGCTCTGCGCGAAAGCGGCCGGTGCGGCGCCGAGGACGACCGCGACGAGGACGGCCGCCAGCAGGGCGGCCCTTGTGCCGGAAGTCTTCACCTGTGCTCCTCTCTGCCTGGCGGGACTGCCAGTTTGCCCGGAGATACGCTACCTGCCGCGCGCGCATGGCGTCAATGCGAGGGAGGTCGACGGGTCAGCCTGTGCGAGCCCATCCGCAGGGCCTCGGACACGCTCATCACCATGATCCACCCGAGCGGGGCTGCCATCGCGGAACCTCCGGGCGTCGCTCATTGGACGCCATGGCGAACGGCTGGACCTTGGCAGACCGCCTCCAGTTGTGTGAAGCTCTCACCGCATGACCAAGCTCAGGATACTCAAGGAAGCGGATCTTCCGCTTGAAGCGCTGATCCTGCTGATCGCCGGGATGACGCTGCTGATCACCGGCGTCCTGCTCTTCCCGGTGTCCACAGGGGCGCT
>JBAXRL010000211.1:0-5387 GCA_037131205.1 Actinomycetes bacterium
AGAGGCTGGTGCCCGCGGTGCGCCACTGCACGGAGTCGCCCAGCCAGACGGGCACGTGGATGTCGGGTCGGCCGGGCGCTTGCAGCCGATCCCGGCCGATCGCCAGCAGGTACGTGAGCCGCGCCAGCGTGATGGCTACAGGGTGCACGTCGATGCCGAGCACGTGCTCGGTCGCGCCCGTGATCGCCTCGGCGTCGGACATGCCGGCCGCGGCGGCCGCGTTCAAGTAGTGGCGCACGGCCTGGAAGAGGAAGGTGCCCGAGCCGCAGGATCCGTCGAGCACGCGCTGCTCGAGAGGCCGGTCGACGGTCTCGGCGACGATGCTCTCGGCCAGCCAGTCGGGCGTGTAGTACTCGCCGAGGCGGTGGCGCCAGTCGGCGTTGATGATGCTCTCGTAGAGCACCTTCATGACGTCGTGCTCGACGTCTTCCCAGGCGAAGCGCGTGAGCCGTTTGGCGAGCGCCTGCACGAAGGCCTCGCCCTCCGGCACTTCCACCACCCAATCGAAGAAGTCCTGCTCGATGACCCCCGCGATGCCGGCCTGGGCGAAACGCTGCCCGCTGAGCACCGCGGCCGGAGGCAGCAGCGCCGGGTCGAGGCCCACCACGGCGTGCGCGATGACCTCGGCGGAGACCACGAGCAGGGTGTGGTCGATGAACAGCTGGTCGTCGTCGACGAAGTTGGTGCCGAAGGCAGTGCGCAGCAGGCGCGCCCAGAGCTGCCGCTTCAGGACGACCGTGGGGTCGGCGCGATTCTTATCGTAGAGTCGGTGCAGCTCGGCGTAGGCCAGCGCGTGCGCCGAGCTGCGTGCGCCGAGGCGGCGCTCGATCTCCTTCGGCGTCGGCGCGATGGCCTCGGCCGTGGCCAGCGCGCCTTCGAGCCAGACGACGAGGCCCTCCACGTCCGGCCGGCCGGGAGTGAGCTCGAAGCGCGAGACCTCCTCGAGCTCATCATCCACAAGGTGGTACAGACGCCACTCCGCGCCATCTGTGAGGACGCCCGCGTAGCGCTGCGCCAGCGCGGCCGTGCGAGCGCGCACGTAGCCGGCGAGCTGCTGCTCGGCCTGCTCGCGCACGCCGGCGCTGCGCAGGTCGCGCTTGATCTCGATGGCCGTGAGGCCGGTCTCGATGTCGATGCGCCGGCCGCCGCCGACCTGGACCTCGAGCTCGGCTTCGACGAGGTCGTCTTCGCCGAGGTTGAGGCCGCCGTACAGCAGCAGGGTGCGCACATCGGCCTGCACGTTGGCCTCGGCGCCCGCGGCGCGGCCGGCAAGCTGGCGCACGAGTGCGGCGAGGTCAAGCGAGGATGACAAGGTGCTCGTCCTTGTCGAGGTTGGCGGCCACGCTTGAGGCTATCACCGCGGCGGCGGGGCGAGAAGGGCGGACGGCACTCTCGGTTCCGTGGTGCTCTTCGCACGTGGGCAGGAGGCTCAGAACACCCTCTTCCAGTCGTCCTTCATGCTGACCACGATCCAGCCCTCCATCGCGGCCAGCTGGAGCGCCTTCTCCGCCCCGTCGTCGTAGGCGTATTCGCGCGCGGCGTCGTCGTGATGCACCAGCAGGCCGAGCGTGAGGCCGGAGTGCCCGCCGGCGTACTTGAGCATGTGGATGTCGCCGTCGGAGTTGCCCGCCGCCAGGATCGGCCGGCGCCCGATGGCGCGATGGATGTGCGCAGGCTTGCCGGGACCGTCGTCGATGGGCAGCTCAACCTCCTTCGTGCGGATCACTTGCGCCACGCCTTGCGCATCCTCGACGTACTCGAACGTCACGCTGCTCCCGATGGCCCTGGCACGCGGAATGTCGTAGATCTCCTCGCAGACCGCGCGCATGAAGTCGCGCCCGCCTCCCGAGGTGAGGAAGACCTGAAAGCCGCTGCCCTGCAGGTGGTGGATCAGCTCGACCATGGGGGCGTAGGTCAACTGCGCGTAGGGCTTCTTGAAGCGCGCGTCCTGCACGCTGTTCAGAAACTCCAGGGCGTCCGCCTCGAACTCCTCGACCGTCAGCCCTTCGAACGCCTCCGTGATGCCGCCCGCGAGAGTGTAGACCCCGGTCGGATCGCCGCTCGCGTAGTCGGCCGCGACCTTGCCGAACCAGGCCATGTCCTTCTCGTGGACCGCCTTGAACGGCTGGCGCTCGCGCAGCTCCGGCTTTTCGGCGGCCATCGTCCCGATAGCTCGCAGGCCGTGCTGCAGCTGGATGTACATGGGCTTCTCCAACCACAGGGTGCCGTCGTTGTCGAAGGTGGCGATGCGCGCCGCCGGCGGTACAAACGTCGCGCTGTCCGCCGTGGTCACTTGCGTGACGAGCTCAAGGATCGCGCTCCTGGCGGCGCCGTCGTTCCACGAAGCAAGTGGATCGGTCACGGTGATGTCTCCTTGCGTATACATTGCTTGCGAGACCGGCGGGGCGGCCGCAGGGCCACCCCGCCGGTCTTTGTCCGTCGCCGGCGTCTACTCCCGAGCGAGCATCGCCTGGGCGTGACGCTCCATGTCGAGGTAGGGCTCGCCGCTGACGTCGACCGTCACCTGCCTGATGGCGCCGCCGGTGAAACGGTACGGCGATTCGCCCGGGTAGTCGTCGGTGACGGGCTCGCCGCTGTCGCGGCCGACGCACAGGCCCTCACCGCCCAGCGAGAAGTAGCCCGGCTGGGTCTTGATGCGGCCCTCGCCGACCTTCCTGTCGCCGTAGTACAGCGACAGAATGCCCGCGGCCACGCCGGGCGGGTCCTCGCCTTGCTTGTCGAACGATGCCGAGAGGATCAGGTTCTCGCCGGTCGGCAGGTCCTCGGTCGCGTCGATCTTCTGCTCGAACATGCCGACGAAGCTGTTGACGTAGTGCAGCCGGTCATCCTTGACGTAAAGGGCGTGCCCGCCGAAGCGCGCTCCGTGGGCGAACAGCACACCCTCCGCGCCGGCGGCGGGGATGTCGACCAGGGCGCCGACGGTGTAGGAGCGATTGTGGATGTTGACCGCCTGGGTCTCGGGGACGTCCGCGATGTCGGGGTAGTAGGTGTAGCGGTCGCGCGGGGCGGCAAGCTGCGGCCGCTCCGTCAGGGCGATCTCGAGCGGCGAGCGGTCGTCGAGCGGGAAGGCGTCGTTGGCGCCCGCCTGCGCGAACCACAGGTTCTGGAGCTCGCGGACCTTCTCCCGGTTGTCCGCCGCCAGATTGTGGAGCTCGGAGCGGTCGACGTCGGTGTGGTAGAGCTCCCACTCGTCGGCATTGAAGTTGCTCCAGCCGCTGAGCGTCGGATGGGTGGTGACCGCCTTCCAGCCCTCGTGCCAGATCGCGCGCGAACCGAGCATCGAGTAGAACTGGGTCGTGCGCGTGCCGGCGGCGGCGGCGTCAGCGAAGCTGTAGCGCATGCTCACGCCGTCAAAGTCGCTCTGCACATGGCCCTTGACGGCCTCCGGGGCTTCCACATCGAGGCAGTCGAGAATGGTCGGCACGATGTCGATCGCATGGTGGTACTGGTCCCTGAGCTCGCCCCTGGCCTTGATGCCGGCCGGCCACGAGATGACGCATGGGTCGGCGGTGCCGCCGTTGAGCTCGTAGCGCTTCCACATCTTGAACGGCGTGTTGAAGGCCATCGCCCAGCCGTTGGTGTAGTGGTTGTAGGTCTTCGGACCGCCGAGCTCGTCGAGCATCGCGAGGTTGGTCTGCAGGTTGTCGGGAATGCCGTTGAAGAGGAGGTTCTCGTTCACCGACCCGTCGGGGCCGCCCTCGCCGCTGGCGCCGTTGTCGGACACGAGGATGACCAGCGTGTTCTCGCGCTGCCCGGCCGCCTCGAGGTAGTCGAGCACGCGTCCGAGGTGGTGGTCGGCGTGCGCCAGGAAGCCGGCGTAGACCTCGGCCATGCGGGCAAAGAGTCGCTGTTCGTCATTCGACAGCGAGTCCCACGGCTTGGTCACGTCGAGCGCGGGGAACGGTTTGCCGTCGGGACCCGTACGAGTCTCGGTCGTGCCGATGGGGTTGAGCGGCGGCAGCTCGGTGTTCTGTGGCACGAGTCCCATCGTCTTCTGGCGGGCCAGGGTCTGCTCGCGCATCGCCTCGTAGCCCATGTCGAAGCGGCCCTTGAACCTGTCGATCCACTCTCTGGGCGCATGGTGCGGGGCGTGGCAGGCGCCGGGCGCGTAGTACAGGAAGAACGGCTTGTCCGGGGCGATGGCCTTGGAGTCTTTGATGAACTCCAGGGCTTTGTCGGTGATGTCCTCCGTGAAGTGGTAGCCGTCTTCTGGTGACTTCGGTGGGTCGACCGAGTGGTTGTCGTAGACCAGCTCGGGATACCACTGGTTGGTCTCGGCGCCGAGGAAGCCGTACCAGCGCTCGAAGCCGCGACCCGACGGCCAGTTGCGGCGCGGCGCCGCCAGGTTCATCTCGTCGCTCGGGCAGAGGTGCCACTTACCGACCATGTAGGTGTTCCAGCCCAGCTCGCCGAGGATCTCCGAGAGCATGCCGTTCTCGGGCGGGATGGTGCCGCTCGCGTTGGGAAAGCCGAGCGCGGCCTCGGTGATGCAGGCCATGCTGTTGCGCGTGTGGTTGCGGCCGGTGAGCAGGCACGAGCGGGTCGGCGAGCAGAGGGCCGTCGTGTGCCACTGCGTGTAGCGCACGCCGTCCGCCGCGATCCTGTCGATGTTCGGCGTCTCGATCGGGCCGCCGTAGCAGCTCATCGCCGAGAAGCCCACGTCGTCGAGCACGACGTACACGACGTTGGGCGCCCCGTCCGGCGCCTGCGGCGGCTCGAACGGCGCCCAGTCGGGCGTCGAATCCCGGATGTCGATGTTGATGACGCCCTTGAAGGGTTCGCGCATGTGCCATCACTCCTTACGCTCTTGTGAGCTGTCCGGTTTGAGCTTCGGGGTCAGAATCTGGATACCCCATGCTACCCGGCGGTCAACGGCGAGGCGAGGTCGTAAGCCGGCCTGCGGCGTACCTGCGCTACTCGAGCGAGATTGCGTCAACCGGGCACTCCTCGGCCGCCTCCTCGCAGCAGCCGGCGGCCTCGCAACCCTCCGGGTCGATGACGTGCGAGATTCCGTCGTCGCCGACTTCGAACACGGCGGGGCAGATCGCCTCGCAGCTGCCGCAACCGGTGCAGAGATCCTCGTCCACGACGGGTCTGGTCATGTCAGTCGCCTCCTTGTGTCGAGCTACTGGCTTCGTCGGCGCCGTACTCCGCCACGATCTCGGACGGCGCGCGGTCGGCCCGCAGCAGTTCGCACATGCGGCGCATGGGCATATCGACGTGGTGGAAGAACGCCTTGAAGCCGGGGCAGAGGTAGTTGAGCCCCGGCTCGCCCGGCGGCGACGCATCGGCAGACGTCGTGATGAAGCGGTCCTTGGGGCAGCCGCCGTGGCAGGCGAAGCGCACGTCGCACGCGAGGCAGTACT
>JBAXRL010000212.1:0-5381 GCA_037131205.1 Actinomycetes bacterium
CCGAGCTCGACTACTGGTGCGGCCGCCGGCTGCCTCCCGAGGCCTGGCTCATCTTCCTCGACGATCTACTTGCGGGGGTCTACCGCGCCGAGCCGCCGACGGGCGCCGATCTTGCCCGCTGCCGCGAATTGCAGGCGCGGTACGCGGACCTCGCGCTCGGGGTCGTCGATGCCAGCGTCGTGGCGCTCGCCGAGCGCCTCGCCGAGGCGAAGGTCGCGACCCTCGACCAGCGCCACTTCCGCGCCGTGCGGCCGGCCCATGTCGAGGCGCTTGAGCTGCGGCCCTGAACGCCTCGGGCATCCCGGCAGCCATCAATGTGGCCGATCGCCAGCGCACCGTGGCCTTGCGATCGGCGCCAGACTGTTCGCCGTCGCTCCAATTCTGAGCAGGATGGGGAGGCGTGATGCGATCTCACAGAACCCGGCTTCTGGTCCTTGGCGCGGTGGTGCCGCTCGCCGTCGCGGTCTGCGGAGCTGCGGTGGCTATGGGGACCAGCTCCGCGCTCGCGGCAGCAGCAGACCCTACGGCCGATGTCGCGACCAACGCTGCACCGACGAATGCAGCCGGTCAGACGCACGGCGCTCTGCCGGATGAACCGAATGGCGCCATCGTCACCACCAGGACGGCCGCCGACGGCGCCGTGGTGTCGCAGACTCTGGAGGCGCTCGACGGCACTGTCACGACGGTCAAGTAGTCTCTCTGGTCGGATCCTCCGGCGACCGCTGGAAGCCTGGGGAACGTCGCGTGCGAAAGGGGGGCCTCCTCGGCCTTGCGGGCTTGGTTGAGGGGAGCCAACCCGTCACACTCACAACGCTTCTGCTCGGGTCAGCGCTGTTCGCTCGGCAATCAAGAGCAGCGCCCCAGGAGGGGCCCGGCCAAGGTCCCGCGGCGCTGGAGAAGGTGTACGAGCAGGAGGGCAAGATCCTCGTCTTCGCCGATTTCGCCGGCAGGATCGCCCCGCTGCTCTCCGCGTTGAACCAGGGAAGAAACCTGACCCTGATCCCGGATCACCATGTCGCGGAGGCTTCGACCGATCCGCGAGTCATGAATTTCTCCTCCGGCGCATGACGCTGAGAGGAGGATTCCACATCCCTTGCCACGCGGTGTACACTGCCGAACAGGGTGACTGCGAGCTCGCAGTCAGAGGGCATGTCCAGGATCGACGAGCCAGGGGGAGGCGCTATTGGGGCAAGCAGTCACGCCGTCGGGGGACGGCATTCGAGGATGACAAGGCCAGTTCACCATGATCTCAGGATTTGGAGGAACGATGTCCAGTTTCCGCAAGTTGAGTTTGGTGATAGCGATCGCGGTAGCTGTCGTACTGCTGGTCGTGTTTGTCGCGGCCTGCGGCTCGCCGCCGAGCGATGACGGTGGGAGCACGTCCGCCGCGGCGACGGCCACGTCGGCGGCGGATCTCGGGGGCATGGACGCCCTCGTCGAGGCCGCGAAAAAGGAGGGCACGCTCAACGTCATCGCCTTGCCCCCGGACTGGGCGAACTACGGAGAGATGATCTCGTCCTTCACGGCCAAGTACGGGATCAAGATCAACTCGGCGCAGCCCGACGGCAACAGCCAGGACGAGATCAATGCGGCGACCCAGCTGAAGGGCACAGATCGCGCGCCGGATGTCTTCGACCTGGGCTCCAACGTGGCCATCGCCAACACCGCCATGTTCGCCCCCTACAAGGTCACCGAGTGGGACCAGATCCCCGACAACCTCAAGGATGCCGACGGCCTGTGGGCGAGTAACTACACCGGCTACATGTCGATCGGTTACGACTCAGGCAAGGTGCCGGCGTTCACGACGGTGAACGATCTGCTCAAGCCCGCGTACAAGGGCATGATCGCCCTGAACGGCAACCCGACCCAGGCCTCGGCGGGTTTCAACGGGGTCGTCATGGCTTCGGTGGCCAACGGTGGCTCCGGCGGGGACCTGGCGCCCGGGGTGGATTTCTTCTCCAAGCTCAGCAAGTCCGGCAACCTCCTGCCTGTGGATCCGACGCCGGCCACGATCGCCTCGGGGCAGACGCCGATCGTCATCGACTGGGACTACAACAACGTCGCGCAGACCAATCAGCTCAAAGGCAAGATCGACTGGAAGGTTCTTGTCCCCGCGGACGATGTCATCGCCGCCTACTACAACCAGGCCATCAACAAGGAGGGGCCGCACCCCGCGGCGGCTCGGTTGTGGGTGGAGTACGTGTACTCGCCCGAGGGCCAGAACATCTGGCTCAAGGGAGCCGCCCGCCCGGTCCTCATGGACGTCATGACGACCGACGGGACCATCGACGCGGCGGCCCTCGCCTTGCTGCCGACCGCGACGGGGACTCCTGTGGTGCTCACACAACAGGAGTTGACCGACGGGCAGGCCTACCTGCTGGCTAACTGGACCAAAGCCGTTCAGTGACCCAAGGCGCCGACCTTGGCCTGACCGCTGTCGAGGGTCAGGTTCCAGGCGCCGACCAGGGTATCGGTCGCGCACGTCCAGGCGGCGCTCGGAGGTCTCTGCGACCATCGAGCCGCCACTTGGGCGTGGCGCCCTTCTTCGGGTTCGTCGCCATCTTTTTGTTCTGGCCCACGATCATCGTGGTGGCCGGCGCGTTTCAGAGCAGCACCGGCCAGCTGACCCTTGGCAACATCACGACGGTGCTCGGAAGCAGCACCTATCTTGAGGCGTTCTGGGGCTCGATCAGGCTCTCGGCGGAGACCGCCCTGGCCGGTGGCGTGTTGGGTGCGCTGCTGGCCTGGGCGGTCGCCGAGGGCGCTGCCGACGGCGTGTTTCGCCGTCAGGTCGTGGCCATGTCCGGCGTCCTTGCCCAGTTCGGCGGGGTGATGCTCGCCTTCGCGTTCCTGGCCACGTTCGGCTACTCCGGCGTGGTCACGCTGGCGCTGCAGCGCGTGGCGGGGGTCGACCCGATCAGCAGCGGCGGGTGGATCTACAGCTTCACCGGCCTCGCCGTCGTCTACACGTTCTTTCAGATCCCGCTGATGGTCCTCATCTTCCTCCCGGCCATCGACGGGCTTCAGGTGCAGTGGCGGGAGGCGTCGGACAATCTCGGCGGTGGCTCCTGGGCTTACTGGCGCCACGTCGCCGGTCCGATCCTCCTGCCGAGCTTCGTGGGCGGGCTGCTGCTCCTGTTCGTCAGCGCGTTCTCCGCCTACGCGACGGCGGCCGCTCTCATCAGCCAGGGGAGCCCGATCGTGCCCCTGCAGATCCGCACCTTCCTTACGAGCGAGGTGGTCCTTGGTCAGGCCAACGTCGGCAAGGCCCTGGCGCTCGGCATGGTCGTGGTCGTCGCTGTGGTGATGTCGCTGTACGCCTGGCTGCAGCGAAAGGGCGCCAAGTGGCGCGTCTAGCGAAAGCGCGAACCTCCGGCGGTTCCCGCCGCACCGGGACCCGGACACTGGTGAGATGGCTGGTGCTCACGGTCATCGGCGCTTACCTGCTCGTGCCTCTGTTGTCCATGCTCGACTTCTCGACCCGGGGCGCGGGCGGAAGCCGCACCCTCGAGGCCTGGACGGCGATCGGCAGCTACCCCGAGCTGCTCAGCGCGATCGCGGTTTCCCTGGAGCTCGCCGTGCTCACCGTGGTGGGGATGCTGTGCCTGCTGGTGCCGACGATGGTGTGGGTCCACCTGCGGCTACCCGGGGTGCGTCGCACGATGGAGTTCGTGTGCCTTCTGCCGCTCACCATCCCGGCCATCGTCCTCGTCGTGGGGCTGTCGCCGGTCTTCGCGTGGCTCACCTATTTCTTTGGGGACACCCCGCTGGTGCTGGCGTTCGTCTTCGTCGTCCTCGTTCTGCCCTACGCCTACCGCGCCATCGACGCGGGGTTGCGGGCCGTGGACATCGAGACCCTGTCGGAGGCCGCCCTCGGTCTGGGCGCCTCGTGGTGGGGCACCCTGTTCCGCATCGTGATACCGAGCATCCGGGGCGCTCTGCTCTCCGCCGCGGTCCTCTCCATCGCGCTCGTCATGGGCGAATACACCATCGCGTCATTGCTCAACTACAACACCCTGCAGGTCGTCCTGTACCAGGTGGGCCTGCGCAACGCCGCCGTGTCCGTCGCGGTGTCGCTGGCGGCCCTCATATTCGGGTTCGTCCTGCTCTTCGTCGTGTCGTCCGCGGGCTCTCGCCGTCGCGGAGCCGCTCGTGAGGAGACGACCCTGGCGCCACTTGAAGGAGGCTTGCCGTTGTGACTTCCGAGATGGAAAGGACTGGTGGCCCCGACCGCTCCACCCGATCGGGCGTGGCGTTGCAGCTTGTCGAGCTACGCCGCTCGTGGGGGGCCGTTCACGCCCTCGACGGGCTGTCCCTCGACATCGCCGCGGGCGAGCTCGTGGCCTTTCTCGGGCCCTCCGGCTGCGGCAAGACCACCGCCCTGAGGATCATCGCGGGGCTCGACGAAGCCGACTCGGGCGAGGTGCTCGTCGAAGGCGAGGATATCTCGCGCGTGCGCGCCAGCCGGCGGGGCATGGGCATGGTCCATCAGGCTTACAGTCTGTTCCCCAACATGACGGCTCGCGACAACGTCGCCTTCGGACTGCTGATGCGCAAGGTCGGAAAAGTGGAGCGGCGCCGTCGCGCGAACGACCTTCTTGAGCTCGTCGGTCTCGGGCAGTACGCCAACCGCTACCCCAGCCAGATGTCGGGCGGGCAGCAGCAGCGGGTCGCGCTGGCCCGGGCACTGGCTATCGAGCCGAGGGTGCTGCTCCTGGATGAGCCGCTGTCGGCGCTCGACGCCAAGGTGCGCGGCGAGCTCCGCGACGAGATTCGGCGTATTCAGCTCGAGGTCGGCACCACGACCGTCTTCGTGACGCACGACCAGGAGGAGGCGTTTGCCCTGGCCGACCGGGTCGCGGTGATGAACCTCGGTCTGCTCGAGCAGGTGGCGCCTCCCACCGAGATCTACCAGAGACCGCGGACGGCGTTTGTGGCCGAGTTTGTCGGTCTCACCAATCGGCTGCCGGGAGTGGCGAGGGGCGGCACGGTCGATGTGCTCGACAGCCAGGCGCCGTTGCTCGACGGATCCGTGGAGTCTGGCGACGTGACGGTGCTGGTGCGCCCCGAGTCGATACGGGTCACGCCGTCCCCGGATGGCAATGCGACGGTAGCCGCGATGAGCTTCCGTGGAGCGATCTGCCTGCTGCGCATCCGGCTTACCGCCGGAAACATCGTCCTGGTGCAGGTGCCGAGCGCGGAGAGCGCCGAGCTCAGCCTGGGCACGGCCGTGCGCGCGACCATGCGGGCGGTGTCGGTGCTCGCCGTGCCCGCGGCAAATGGTCAGGAAGGGCGCTCACCCAGTGGCGAGGGGGCGGCGGAGGGGCAAGACTCCTCGAGCGCCACACGGAGCGCCTCCTGAGCGCAGCCGGCTTAGGGCC